>JAZJYB010000083.1:3852-11746 GCA_040390685.1 Pseudomonadota bacterium
CCTGGCTTTTTTATTTATTGAACGTGATTCAAATTAAAATTTTTACTCGAAAGATGTCTCCAACTCCGCATACAGCAATTGATCGAGTCGATCACGTAAGCTGCGAGCCAGGTCTTTTCCTTTGGCTTTTAAAACGGCTTCAATATAAACAATTCTTAAGTCTTCAAATTCTTGTATATTCGCCGCGCGTTCGACCTTTAACTGCAAGGTAAAACCACGAAAGCCAAGTGTGCTTTTGATCGTCTCGTTAAAAAATTTACTCAGTGCCTGAAAACGGCGCGCATTTTCTTCAGGATTTTCAGATATCACCAGTATCGGTTTTGATAGTGCAACCGAGATCGGCAACGCCTCCGTAACTACTTCAACTTCTGCTTCTTGAGCTGGAACAGCAGATGGCGCAGGCACTGCGCTCTGCGCGACGTTTTGAGATACCGTAATAAATTCTTGATCCAACAAGTCTTGAATACTTTGTTGATTCAAGCCTAAGCCAGCAATTTTTTTCAACAAATCTGCGACAGTTTGTTTGCCGTCAACCAGCACCAATAATGATCGGGATCTTGGTGCCAATTGGTACTTACGTGTGCTTAGTTCTTCGCGGCCTTTGTCGGTCTTGTCGTAGATAGTCGTACTCATGAACAATTGTTACCTTTATTAGTCTCGTTATAATATTTCTCGCTATTGATGCAGTGCGAGCCAAGAAAATTTATTTTCTCGAGATAAGGATACACTAATTCAAAGTGGAAGAATTTGGAAAAATTCTGATAATTTTAATTTGATTGAGGTCAGTATTTTTCACAGCTGTTTGCTCGCACGCGCCACAAGTAGAGCACCCACTGGAGCATGCGTTATTTGACATGTTTAAAATGCCATTCAATCGTGGTATTTTTTTCATTAACCACGCAGTCAAATTTTGCTTAATTGGTTTCGGTAGCCATTTAAATACCAGGTAGGCACCAGCGCCGCATATCAATAGAATCACAATCAGTAATTGCATATCAAGCTCCCAGGAAATGGCGCGCCACGGTATAAGTAATGAACGATGCCAAATAGGCTAAACCAAAAAGATATCCGGCCATGATTACGGGATAACGAAGCGTATTGGTTTCTCGTTTAACGACACTTAAAGTCGCGATACATTGAGGCGCAAAAACATACCAGGCCAGCAATGATAATGCGGTCGGCATACTCCAGGAATTGGAGATCAAAGGTTCAAGACTACTGGCCAATTCAGTTCCTGTTTGCGATAAAGAATAGACCGTCCCTAAAGCACCGACTGCAACTTCTCGGGCGGCCAAGCCAGGGACCAGCGCAATACAAATTTGCCAATTAAAACCAATTGGTGCGAAGACGACTTCCAGCATTCTTCCCATAATTCCAGCGACACTGTAATAGATCGCCGGCTGAGTCGCGTTATCGGGAGCCCCCGGAAAACTACTCAAGAACCAGAGCAAGATCATCAGAGATAAAATTATCGTACCGACCCGCGTCATAAAAATCTTCACTCTTTCCCACAAGCCCATAAGTAAATTGCGTGAGTTAGGCAGACGATAATCTGGCAATTCCAACATCAGGGCTTGTTGCTTTTGCTTACCCCAAAGTCTCTTGAAAGCAAAGGCGACTAACATGGCAGAAGCTATGCCTGCAACATAGAGTGCAAACAATACAAAGCCCTGCAAATTTAACCATCCTAAAATCATTTTCTGCGGAATAAACGCTGCGATAATTAATGCATATACGGGTAATCTGGCAGAGCAAGTCATCAACGGTGCAATCATGATCGTGACCAAGCGATCGCGCGGATTTTGTATGGTACGCGTGGCCATAATGCCAGGAATGGCACAGGCAAAACTCGAGAGCAGGGGGATGAAAGCCCTTCCTGATAAGCCTACCTTGCCCATTACCCGGTCAAGTAAAAAAGCAGCTCGTGGGAGATAGCCAGAATCCTCCATCACTAATATGAAGAAGAATAGAATGACAATTTGCGGCAAGAAAACCAGCACGCTACCAGCACCACCGATAACACCTTTAACCAGCAAATCTTGCAACATACCTGGAGCTAAAACTGATTGAACCGTGATACCAATTTGATCAACACCTAGCTTGATCAAATCCATAGGAATTTGTGCCCAAGAGAAGACCGCCTGAAAAACCAAAAACATCACGACAGTAAAAATCAATGGCCCAAAAAAAGGATGCAAAATAAAACGGTCTATTTTGAAACTGATCAAATTATCGTTTTCTGCAGGTGTCGACACGCAACGCAGCAACAGTTCGTTGACCGAACTTTGCCTATCCTCTGGAGACGTCATCCCGACGTGTGCAATATATGGCTGAGCTTGACTTAGGCTAGCCGCAATTTCTTCTAGTTTAAGTAACAGGGCGTCGATGCCATGGTGCTCGACCGCTATGGTCTCGACAACAGGTAATCCTAAGCTTTCCTGTAGTAAATTGATATCAATATGAATTTTGCGCTCTTTGGCAACGTCCATCATATTGACGGCCAGGATCATTGGACAGCCAGTCTCTTTTAATTCCAGTGCGATGCGCAGCCCGCGCTTGAGGTTGGTGGCATCCACCACACACACAACTACATCTGGTTGAACTTCGTCTGTATGCGCTCCGGTTACGACGTCTTGAGTGATTTTTTCGTCGGGAGTGACGGAGTTCAGGCTATACGCGCCTGGCAAATCGAGTACATACCAAAGGCGGCCTGATTTTGCGTGAAATTTACCTTCTTTGCGCTCTATCGTGACGCCTGCATAGTTAGCGACTTTTTGCCTTGCGCCGGTTAACCGGTTAAAAAGGGCGGTTTTGCCGCAATTAGGATTGCCAACTAAGGCCATTCGCAATGAAGTAGATTCGGTCTTATCCATCAAACACTTCCCGCTGGCACGACCCCTATCAATGCAGCCTCAAAAAGACGCAATGCAAAAGTGGATTGCCCGATACGAACTGCGAGTGGCTCCCCACCAAAATATCCGCGATGCAAAATACGAACAGCTTCACCTTTGATGAAACCAAGTTCCTTAAGTCTGCGAGAAATATCAAATGTATTCCCATTTGCACTATTTTGATTTGCTGAAACATCACTCACAAGGGCACGATCACCGACACGTAATTGATCAAGTGTAATGGCTGCAGGCATATTTGTTTTCAAATTACTCATGGTTTCGGTGGTGACAAGCTAGGATAATCTAAATGGTAATGAGAATATATATCATTATCACCTATTTTTCAATACGACCTATGGCTATGCCATTTGACGTGGAACAGAGAACAACATGGTTTTCTGATGGATGGTCTGATACTATCCCGTTTCAATTACTAGCTCGTGGCAGTGTTTTATGATGAAAAAATTAGCGGTCGCCTTATGTTTCTCGTTGGCATCTGGTGCAGCGCTTGCGGATGTATATGTTTGTCTTGATAAAGCAGGTAAGAAGATATTTTCCGACGTGGCGTGTGAAAAACGTGGCCTTCAAGCGTCCATAGCTGATTTTCCAGTTGTGACTAAAGATTCCGTGCAACCGGTGTATGTTGTAACGCCTGCAAGTGCATCAACCCAAGATGCAGAGACTCCGGCAAAAGCTAGCCAGCCAAGTAAAACTGAAAAGCGCGCCAGTCCTTGGTCTAGCGATTTGCCGCTACCGCGTTTTGCCTTGTTTTTTATCGCGCTCATGCCTATAGCAGCGGCCTTGTTTCTGGCTTTTCATTTAGTGCTTTTTATTCGAGCGCGCCTACGTAAATACAGACATGTCCGGCGGTCTATGGAAAAGCCGCAGTCTTAGAGATAGGGCATGCATTTACAGTTGCAGAAGCACTTACATTTATTAGGGCGTTAATTTGCATAAGCGATTTAACATAATATAAATTATGCGAAATTGTATATTGGCTTTTGAGTCTACGTCATGGTTCAAATTCAGCCACAGTTGAACTTGAACCAGATTAACTTAGCTCCAAGAATTGATTACAGTGCCGGCACTATCATTGCCAAAGCATGCAATGTAATTCCGATCAAGCCGCCAACGACGGTGCCGTTGATACGTATGTATTGCAGGTCGCTGCCTACGCTCATTTCTAGTTCGTGCACCAGTTCGCTGTCTTCCCATTGTTTGACCGTGTTGGCGATATGATGGGCAATCGTTTCGCGCAGATCGATGGCCAGGCTGCGGGCGGCGTCAGCCATGTGATCGTTGATGGAGTCGCGTAAAGTCGGATTTTCGACTAACCATAAGCCCATTTGTGTCGTGCCGTCGGCGATCTTGTTACGTAGTGCTGAATTGTCTTTGGCAATATCGTCGCGCAACCATTGCTTAAGTTGAGCCCACAGACCGTTGATATAGTGCGTTGCTTCTGGTGATGCCAGTAAGGTTTCTTTCCAGCTGTTTATTTTCTGATGAAATGCCGGGTCGTTTTTCATGCGTTCTAAAAACTCTTCAACTACTTCATCAAATTGTTTTCTGCGTGGATGACTCGGATCGTCGCCGATATCGTGCAACCAGCGATTGATGCTTGCGACTAGTGAGCTGGCAATTTTCAGGCTAAATTCATCGGTATTGGTCACCATGCCCAGCATCTGTAAAAGGCTGGGATATTCGCGCCCGGATACCTCAAGGATCATCCCGGCCAAGGTTTTTTGTGTTTCAGGATCATCCAGCGCAGTCGCAATTTTTTTGAGCGCTTCGTTGAGCAATTGCTGATGCCGGTTGTCTTGCGTCAGAATGCCGAGTAAATTCCCCAGCATTTTGCCCAGATCGAGTTGCTGTACATTCGACTTTACCGCATTACGCAAGGCGGTTTGCACGCGTTCATCGTCAATAAAATCGAGTCCGTTGACGAGCATCGCCAGTATCTTGTCCGTCAAGATTTCTGAATTTGAACGGATGCTGAGCCAGCTGGCGATTTTTTGCGCAGGATCAAAACTGCGGATTTTTTCGAGCAAGGTATCGGTGGCTAAAAACTTATCGCGCACAAAAACCGCGAGATTTTCGGCAATCCGCACCTTATTTTGCGGAATAATCGCAGTGTGCGGGATAGGCAAACCTAAAGGGCGCTTAAACAGCGCGACCACGGCAAACCAGTCTGCCAGCGCACCTATCATGGCCGCTTCGGCAAAGGCAGCGACCCAAGCCCAGGGCCCCATGTCTCGTTGCATCCTTGCAAAAATAAATAAGCTGGTCACCAAAATAAGTAAGGTGGTCGCCAAGCGTTTCATTTTGTTTAACTGTTGTAAGTTATTGGTAGATTTCATTTATTTAATTAAATTTGATGTCGAGTGATCGAATTGTCGAACCGAACATTTTACGTGCTGGTGTGGGCACAGTCCAATACAGAGTAAATCACTATTTCCGAATTGAGAAGGATATCGACTAAAATACACTTTCATTTGAACCTGCCACACTGTGCGGCAGCCAATTTCTCGTGCACACATTGTCATCCACTAATTCAATTACCTAATGCCATTTTCCTCTCTCGGTCTCTGCCCTGCCCTCATTAACGCTTTGTGCGAACTTGCTTACAGTGAGCCAAGCCCGGTGCAAACTGTCGCCATTCCGGCAATTCTGGCGGGACGGGACACTCTGGTTTCTGCGCAAACTGGTTCAGGTAAGACTGCGGCATTTTGTCTGCCAATTCTGCAAAGCTTGCTCAACCATGTAACTGCCTCGCCTCGCACTGTTCAGATACTGATACTGGTTCCGACCCGTGAATTAGCGGCGCAAGTGGGTGATACTTTGCGCACGCTGGCGCAACATTTGCCGCAACCATTTAAATTGGCTGTGCTATTTGGCGGTGTGTCGATTAATCCGCAAATGTTGCATTTGCGCGGCGGTGCTGACATTGTGATTGCCACGCCGGGAAGATTGCTCGATTTAGTTGAACAGAATGCCGTGAAACTGGATGGCGTTCGTTGCCTGGTATTGGATGAGGCTGACCGGCTACTTGATCTGGGCTTTTCTGACGAACTCAATCGTATCCTTGCCTTGCTGCCGTCGCAAAGGCAAAACCTGTTTTTCTCTGCGACGATTTCTGCCGAAGTCGAAACGCTGGCGCAGGGCCTGCTGCACGATCCAATCAGGATAGAGATTGAAACGAACGAGGTCAGCGCGCCAGATATCACGCAGCGTGCGATTGTCGTCGATGCCGATAAACGTACGCAATTGCTGCGCCATTTGATCGAGCATCAAAAATGGTCGCGCGTTCTAGTTTTTGTAGCGACTAAATATTCTGCCGAACTGGTCGCGGTAAAACTGCGTAGAGCGGGCCTGCATGCCGAACCTTTTCATGGCGACCTGAGTCAGGGAAAACGCACGCAAGTGTTAATGGATTTCAAAGCGTCGCGCGTACAAGTCGTCATAGCGACCGATGTCGCCGCCCGCGGTATAGACATTAGCGATTTGCCGGTTGTCGTGAACTACGATTTGCCGCGCTCAAGTGATGATTACACCCATCGCATCGGCCGTACCGGTCGTGCTGGCGAATCAGGTGTTGCCGTGAATTTTATTTGCGCTGACCATGCCAATGAAGCGCATTTCAGGTTGATCGAACTGCGCCATCATCAGAAAATTATCCGTGAAATTGTGGCTGGTTTTGAACCGACTAAACCAACGACTAGTGCTTCACCAGTTGCGCTTGATAACAATGGCGGAATTAAAGGAAAGCGCCCTAGCAAGAAAGATAAGTTGCGCGCTTTAGCCAGCTAGCAGAACAGCTAAAACGTTTCAGTACCACGCATCATTCCAAAGCTTTACTATCCGATTATTTTCAAGAGACTATTATGGCTCCAATCAAGAGTGATTTAACGCGCACGACCTTAGCCATCATTTGCATCCTTTTACTCATTGCAGGATCGCTGTGGGTGTTGCGGCCTTTTTTAGCAGCGGCTATCTGGGCTAGCATGATAGTCGTCTCGACCTGGCCACTGCTGCAGGCGATACAAAGGCGACTTGGTGGGCGCCGCGCTTTGGCGATTACCGTCATGACTTCAGCAATGGTTTTAGTGCTGGCTCTGCCTTTTTGGCTGGCCATCGATACGATAGTGAATCATGCAGAAGATATCGTTAATCTGGCAAAGAAGCTGACCAGTTCGGGTTTTCCGCCAATACCAAAATGGGCCGCCGAGATCCCTTTTTTGGGTGAAAAATTTTCTGCATTTTGGGTGCAGTTGGTCGATGCAGGTACGCAAGGTTTAGTCACTAAGGCGCAACCCTATGCGGCGCAGACCGGAACATGGATACTTTCTCAAGTCGGCAGTCTTGGCGCCCTTTTGATTCAATTTTTTCTGATTGTTAGCTTGTCTGCGGTTTTCTATGCACATGGCGAATCTGGTGCAGCAATGCTAAAACGATTTGGCCGTCGAGTGGCTGGTGAAAATGGCGAGAATGCGATTATTTTGGCAGGCGGCGCGATACGCGGCGTAGCTTTAGGCGTTGGTGTTACTGCGATTGTGCAAACCGCTCTTGGCGGCATTGGCCTGGCAATTGCTGGCGTACCATTTACTTCCCTGCTATCAGCCTTAATGCTGATGCTATGCATTGCGCAAATAGGGCCATCCTTAGTGTTATTTCCTGCTGTTGCATGGATGTTCTGGATCGGTGATACGGGATGGGCAATCGCCCTTCTGATCTGGAGCATTATTGTGGTTTTATTGGATAATTTTTTGCGCCCGATGTTGATTAAGAAAGGCGCTGATTTGCCTTTGCTCTTGATTTTTGCCGGTGTCATTGGTGGCTTGATCGGTTTTGGCTTGATCGGGATTTTTATCGGGCCAGTCGTGTTAGCGGTCACCTATACCCTGTTTGAGGCGTGGTCCAAAGATGTCTTGAGTTCCAAGCCCCGGTATTGATTAAATTCACTGATTAAATCCAATGAATTTGATTAAGTTGTTCAAAGGCCCTTT
>JAZJYB010000084.1:0-2789 GCA_040390685.1 Pseudomonadota bacterium
GTGATGGAAACCTTGTTTGGTTTGCCTGGCGTAGTCGCTGCACCGGTGTTTTACGCCTACATCAAGAAAGAGTTGAGCGATCAGGCCATGGTGTAATAACTGGCATAATCTTGTTTTGAATTTTGCTATATTTTTTTAATCAGGTTAACAATATGATTCTCGAACTCGCTGATATTCGCATACAAGCTGGACAACAGGCTGCATTTGACGAGGCTATTCAACGTGGCCTGGATGAAGTTATTTCAAAGGCACGAGGCTTTCGTGGCTATAAGGTCAACAAGGGCATAGAGTCGCCCGAACGATACGTACTGATGATTTTTTGGGATACTTTAGAAAATCATACTATCGATTTCCGCGAATCTCCCGCGTTTGTACAATGGCGTGCCATAGTCGGCCCGTTTTTCGCTGTACCACCGGTGGTCGAACACTTCAGTTTACTGGGAAAATCAGCGTAAGTTTTTCACTGGGATGCGGCATTAATTTGGCTTGAAAACCCCAGTTTCGCCCCAAGCTACGAGAGCTGGCTGGCGCAACTGATATCGTCATGCATGCACAGCCCTCACACTAAGGTCTTTATGGTTCCGCATCTCGTCACCGCCCTGAATGGGCCATTGCTCGATCTTGAAAAAAAGATATTAGAAGCAACTCCTGCAATTGAGCGTTGGTTCAGGCTTGAATGGCAAGAACACACACCGCCATTCTATTGTTCGGTTGATTTGCGCAATTCCGGCTTTAAGCTGGCTCCGGTTGATACTAATTTATTCCCTGGTTGTTTTAATAATCTCGCGACTGAGATGTTGCCGCTGGCAGTACAAGCCGCCATGGCCGCAATTGAAAAATATTGCCCGGATGCTAAAAATTTATTATTAATCCCTGAGCAACAACCAAGACATTCCTCGTATTTACAAAATATCGCCAGGCAGGTGCAGATTTTCCGCCAGACTGGCTTGAATGTGCGTCTGGGCACTTTGGATGAAAATATCAAGGAGCCAACCACCATTGATTTGCCGAACGGTAGCCAATTGGTGCTCGAGCCATTGCAACGTTCGGCGAATGGGCGACGTCTTGGTTTGAAAAATTTTGATCCATGTACGATATTGCTGAACAATGATCTTTCGGCAGGTATTCCAGCGATATTGGAAAATATCAACGAACAGACTTTGCTGCCGCCGCTGCATGCAGGCTGGGCTTTACGTCGCAAAAACAATCATTTTTCCGCTTACGATGATGTAGTGAAAAAATTCGCCAAGATGGTGGATATCGATCCCTGGCTGCTCAATCCCTTTTTTGCCAAATGCGATGACATCAACGTAGATGAAATCAGCGGTGTAGATCCTCTGGCAAATGCTGTGGATGCCTTGTTGGCGAAAATTCGTAAAAAGTATAAGCAATACGGTATCAAGGAAAAGCCATTTGTGATTATCAAGGCAAATGCCGGCACCTATGGCATGGGCATCATGACCGTGCGCTCGTCAGCCGAAGTACGGAGTTTAACTAAGCAGCAACGAGATAATATGTCGGTAGTCAAAGGCGGTCATGACGTCAATGAAATGATCGTGCAAGAAGGTGTTTATACTTTTGAGCAGATCAATGAATCGGTCGCCGAGCCTGTGGTGTACATGATAGACCGCTATGTCGTTGGCGGTTTTTACCGCGTGCATGAAGATAAGGGTGCGGATGAAAACCTGAAGGCGCCTGGCATGCATTTCGTTCCACTGGCATTTGCACATCAGCATGCGGTGCCAGATATGCGCGCCAAGCCAGGCACGGCAGCACCGAATCGTTTTTATTTGTATGGTGTGGTGGCACGCCTTGCTTTGTTGGCCGCATCTTTAGAACTAGAAAAAACGGATCCGAATCCAGAAATTTACTAAGAACCTACCACCATGAAAATCGCCTTCCTGACCGATCCGCTCTCGCAGTTTAAGATCTACAAAGACACCACCTACGCCATGATGGTGGAGGCGGATAAGCGTGGCCATGCAGTCTATGCTTTCGGGCCGGGCGATATGGCGCTGGAATCTGGCGAGGTGGTCGCCAATATCAGAAAAATTACGCTGACTGGCGATACCGGTGACGACCAGCATTGGTATTTGGAAGAAACGGCAGAAGCCCTGCGTTTGGCTGATTTTGATGCGGTCTTGCAGCGCAAAGATCCGCCGTTTGATATGGAATACATCTATGCGACGTATTTGCTGGAACTGGCCGAACAGCAAGGCGCACGGGTTTTTAATAAACCGGCTGCGATTCGCAACCATAATGAAAAACTCAGCATCGCGCAATTTAGCCAATTCATCACACCTACTTTGGTGACGCGCGATGAACACCGCATCCGTGCATTTCATCAGCAACATCAGGACATCATACTCAAGCCGCTCGACGGTATGGGCGGCGCCGGTATCTTCCGGATTCGCGATGACGCCATGAATCTAGGTTCAGTGATTGAGACCCTGACGAATAATGGTGCGCGTACCATCATGGTGCAGCGCTTTATCCCCGAAATAGTGAATGGTGATAAACGCATCTTGCTGATCGGTGGCAAGGTCGTGCCGTTTGCTCTCGCGCGCATCCCGCAAAATGGCGAAGTTCGTGGCAATCTGGCGGCCGGTGGGGTCGGTGTCGCGCAAGAATTGTCTGCCAGGGATAGGGAAATTGCCGAGACTTTGGCACCCATCCTGTACCAGCGCGGTCTGTTGCTGGTAGGCCTGGATATCATAGGGAGTTGCCTGACCGAAGTGAATGTCACCAGCCCTACCTGCTTCCAGGAAATCACCCAGCAAAAAGGTTTT
>JAZJYB010000085.1:0-14685 GCA_040390685.1 Pseudomonadota bacterium
ATCAAGGCGTTCATTAAAGTCGATTTACCTACGTTTGGGCGGCCAACTATCGCAATGTAACCGCAGCGGAAATCGGGGGTATTTAATGAGTCATTCATGCGGTTTTTGGATGTTGATTTTGTGGTGTAGGTTTTTCGGAAGCTGTCTTACTAACGGTCGGCTCCAGCAAAGAATTTTGCTTTGTTAAGACTGGGTTTTTTTGTGTCTCGGTTACATCGGTCTGTACAGTCGCAATTCCGGCTAATTTCAATTGCGAGGTTCTTGGTTTACTCTTTCTAGCAGCAGGTGTCTTAGAAAGTAAAGCAAGCGCAGTTTCTAAAGCAAGCTTGGCCGCAGCTTGCTCACCAGCTCGTCGACTGCCACCTGTTCCAAATACCTGGATTTCCAGTTTTGGGACTACACATTCGATTTCGAATTCTTGATTATGTGCAGCGCCATGAGTCGCGACTACGTTATAAAGTGGCAAAGCAATTTTTTTACTTTGCAAAAACTCTTGCAATAAGGTTTTTGCGTCTTTTCCAAGGGTGGTTGGGTCAACTGTGACTAATACCTGAGTGTAAAGTAATTTAATCACTTCCCGCGCAGCATCAAATCCAGCATCCAAAAAAACTGCGCCAAACAAGGCTTCCAATGTATCGGCCAAAATCGAGGGGCGACGAAAGCCGCCCGACTTCAATTCGCCTTCACCCAATCGCAAGAATTGCGACAACTCGATGCGTTGAGCAATTTCATACAAGGACTGCTGTTTGACCAAATTAGCACGTACCCTAGAAAGATCACCTTCATCAATATTGACAAAGCGCTCGAACAGTAAGGAAGCAATGACACAATTCAATATGGAGTCACCCAAAAACTCGAGCCGCTCATTATGCAAAACGCTATGACTCCGATGTGTCAAAGCCTGCTGCAACAATGCGGCATCTTTGAACTGGTGACCCAGTCTCTTTTGCAATAACTGTTCATTCATAGGAGAGCTTTTTATTCCAATTTTTTCTTAATAACGGCGCCACTCTTCGCAGTCGTGCCCTCATATTCCATCAACAAACTTGCAGGTCCAAACAAGGGAATTTTCTTTGAATAGGCAAAACTGACGTCAAACTCTTCGCCGTTTCTGACAATAGATAAATCCTTACCGGCGACCGCATCGAAATAACCAATCTCTGCGGCCTTATCAAAACTGACTTGAATTTCTTTGACCGTGCTTCCCGCTTTTTGCGCAGCCACTATGGCCTTCTTGACCGACATATACTCTATGACAGTTGGAACGACTTTCATCCCAAGGACAGCGATCATGGCCAAAATACCCAAAGATAAAATTAAACCTATCAGCGAAATTCCTTGCTGCCTATGGACTGAGTAAATATTTTTTTGCATATTATTCGACTCCTAGATTAATGAAAGTTACCAATGCGTTTTAAATCGCTAAAATTCATCCAAATAAAAAAGGCTTTTCCAACTATATTTTCATCTGGCACAAAACCCCAGTAACGGCTGTCTTCACTGTTGTCCCTATTATCACCCATCATAAAATAATTTCCTGCTGGTACTGTGCAAGTAAATCCCAATTCGTCGTAACTACACTGGTCTCTATTCGGAAACTGATGGGGATTTCCCACAAACGTTGGCTTTCGCTCATCATTCAGAATTTTATGATTCACTCCAGTCAAATTCTCGTTCAACTGATTCACGTAAGTAAGACTGGTTCCCTCATCCAAAAAATCACGCATGCTCTCATAAGAGATTTCTTTACCATTGATGGCTAATCGTTTGTTTTTATACACAATTTTATCACCAGGCACACCGACTACACGTTTAATATAGTCTAAACTTGGGTTTTCCGGATACTTAAATACCATAACGTCACCACGTTGCGGGTTGTTCAGTTCAATTATCTTCTTATTGATAATTGGCAAACGGATACCATAGGTAAACTTATTCACCAAGATCATGTCGCCAATGAACAAGGTTGGCAACATAGAGCCTGAAGGAATTTTGAACGGTTCGTACAGGAATGAGCGCAGGAAAAAAACCAGTGCGATCACCGGAAAAAAACTTCCTGAATATTCAATCCATACTGGCTGCTTTAACAACCGAGCTTCCAACTCGGCCCTGCCACCCAGCTCCAATCGAATTCCATCAGCGCTTAATTTGGCGCTTCGTGCATCAAACTCCGCTAAAGCTTTATCTGCAATTGCCTTACGCTTTTTGCCAAGAAAGAAAATGTCGAAAAACCAAATTACGCCAGTAACTATCGTCAAAACAAACAGGATTAAAGCAAAATTCCCTAAAATTGATTGAAAACTCATTTATCTTCCACTTGTAAAATTGCCAAAAATGCTTCTTGCGGGATTTCCACAGAGCCAACTTGCTTCATTCGTTTTTTACCTGCTTTTTGCTTCTCCAGCAACTTACGTTTACGACTGATATCGCCACCGTAACACTTTGCCAAAACATTCTTACGCAAGGCTTTGACATTTTCACGCGAGATAATATTTGAACCAATCGCAGCCTGAATTGCAACATCAAACATCTGACGCGGAATCAGTTCACGCATCTTGGCGGCGACTGCACGACCACGATAGTGACTATTGGATCGGTGAACAATGATAGCAAGTGCATCCACTTTTTCACTATTGATCAACATATCAACTTTTACTACATCGGCGGCGCGATATTCTTTGAACTCGTAGTCCATAGAGGCATAGCCACGTGAAGTCGATTTCAATTTATCAAAGAAATCGAGGACAATTTCTGCCATTGGCATTTCATAAGTTAATTTGACTTGTCGACCATGATAATTCATATCCAACTGAACACCACGTTTAGACGTACACAAAGTTATAACTGAGCCGACGTACTCTTGTGGCATGTACAGATTAACTGTAACAATTGGTTCACGAATTTCGTCTATCTTGGAAGGGTCGGGCATCTTAGATGGATTATCCACCATGAGTATGCTTCCATCGCCCATGACAACTTCATAGATCACCGTTGGTGCAGTGGTGATCAAATCCATGTCAAATTCACGTTCCAGGCGCTCCTGAACGATTTCCATGTGCAACAAACCTAAGAAGCCGCAGCGAAAGCCGAATCCTAAGGCCTGTGATACTTCAGGCTCGTACATCAACGCCGCATCATTTAATTTGAGCTTCTCAAGAGAGTCTCGCAAGGCATCGTATTGGTTTGCCTCCACTGGGAACAAACCGGCAAAAACCTGCGGCTGAACTTCTTTGAATCCTGGGAGTGCCTCTGCGGCTTGTTTGCCAACAATAGTAACTGTATCGCCAACCTTGGCTGACTTCAGTTCTTTGATGCCGGCAATGATAAAACCCACTTGACCGGCAGACAATTCAGAGCGCGACAATGATTTAGGTGTAAATACGCCGACACTTTCGACCAAGTGTTGCGCACCTGTGGCCATGAACAAAATTTTGTCTTTAGGCCGCAAAGTGCCATTAACGATACGCACCAGCATGACCACACCAACATAATTATCGAACCACGAATCAACAATTAAGGCTTGCAACGGCGCATCCGGGCTACCCTTAGGTGGCGGCACTTTAACAATTAAGGACTCAAGGACATCCTGCACGCCAAGACCGGTCTTAGCGGAACAATGAACGGCATCCGTCGCATCAATACCAATAACTTCTTCAATTTCACTAATCGCATTTTCAGGATCTGCCGAAGGCAAGTCTATCTTATTTAAGACAGGCACCACCTCAACACCAAGTTCAATAGCGGTATAGCAGTTGGCGACTGTTTGTGCTTCGACGCCTTGTGAAGCATCAACAACTAGCAACGCACCTTCACAGGCGGACAAAGAACGACTCACTTCATAACTAAAATCGACATGACCAGGCGTGTCAATCAAATTAAGGTTGTAAATCTGCCCATCCCTGGCCTTGTAAGTTAAGGCAGCTGTCTGTGCTTTAATCGTAATGCCGCGTTCACGTTCGATGTCCATCGAATCGAGCACTTGCGCTTCCATTTCGCGATCAGACAAGCCTCCGCATAACTGGATAATACGGTCCGCCAGTGTGGATTTACCATGGTCAATATGAGCGATGATCGAAAAATTACGGATGTTATTCATTAAATAGACAAAAAGCCGATGACAAAAAAGGCACTCTGATCTGGGCAATGATCCCCAGGCGAGCGCCTAATGTTTGGGTTATGCAAAACGCCATTTTACCGGATTTCAGTACGGAAAGCCCGTAATTCATCTTTTGAAAACTCAGCTAACACACAATGAGAAGATTCTAGCAACAATGCACAAAAAATTATCCGCACAACAAATTATCTCTTTAACATCTCAATCTTCCAAAAATGGCAGGAAATCTGGGAAATTCCTACCTAGATTTACCTCAATTTTCCATTTTTTATCGTAATCAATTTTTGCAAGGTACAGACCATCAGGCATAAAAGTCGGCGCTGATAGACTTCGATCATTACTATTCAACAAAAAAGTGATCCAGTCTGGAGTCTTTTTTTTCATGCCGACATAAATCAAAGCGCCGACAATATTGCGCACCATATGGTGCAGGAACGCATTCGCGTGAAAACTCAATATAATCAGATCTCCATGCTGCCGAATGCCAACTTCATACATATGCTTAACAGGCGATTTTGCTTGGCATGATGCTGCGCGAAAAACCGTAAAATCGTGCTCACCAATCAAATATTTAGCAGCCTCACGCATGGCGTCGACATCTAATGGGCGGAATACCCAACCAGCTCGTTGCGACCAAAGTGGTGAGCGAATCGGATTATTATATAAAACATAGTGATACGTACGCCCATGTGCGCTAAAGCGCGCGTGAAAATTATCCAGCGCGTCCGGATCTGCGAATGGCACTTCTGTAACCCAACGAACTACAATTGAAGGTGGCAAAAAAGCGTTTACCCCACTCACCCATGAATGCATGGGTCGGTTAAGGCTAGTATCAAAATGTACAACTTGTTCAATTGCATGAACACCTGCATCTGTTCGTCCAGCGCAGACAGTTAAGATGCGATTTTTAGAAAATGTTGAAAGCGCGCGCTCCAGAATATCCTGTACCGTTTTTCCATCTGGCTGTGTTTGCCAACCATGCCAGCAACTACCGTCATATTGCACACCTAACACTAGACGTTTTAATTCCATTATTGAATTCTTTGAAGTTATAAAAAAACGGGCGCTAGCTTAAAGCTGCGCCCGTTTTTGCCAAAAATATTGATTAGGCCAATTGTGCAAGCATCACTTTTGCTTTTTCAACTTGATCCGCAGTGCCACCTTTTACCACTTCATCCAAAAGTTCACGCGCCCCCTCTTTATCGCCAATTTCATGATACGCGACAGCTAAATCCAGTTTAGTTGCCATTTCAGCGTTATATGACTGTTCCTCGTCACCAGAGGAGACTGGCAAATCTGATTGGACATTATCAGAAGCAAGATCGAGGTTAATGCCGGACAAGTCAAATTCAAAAGCTGCGGGTGCATCGGCAGTATCAGTCGCCACTATTGGTTCAGACGTTGAAGCAGACTCAAACGCGATATGGTTCATGTCACTTACATCCTCAACGGCCGCGTGATCAACGTCTGTTACTGCCTGAGCTGCGATTTCTTCCCCCTTCGACTCTATCGATGCACTATTAGTCTCGATACTAAAATCGATAGTTCCAAAATCGACAACTGAATTTTCTTCGACCACTTCCTGCGTCATGACGTTCGTTGTCTTGGATGAATTTTCAGGCAACAGCGGAGCATCGAATTGGCTTGAAACATCAGAGTTTGGAATATCCAAATCAAAGTCCAAACTACCAATGTCAAACGATTCGGCTACGCTTGCTTTAGCATCCGTCGATGCCTCAACTTCGGTCAAACCAGAGGCTGTATCAATTATACTGATTGACTCCAGCATGTCATCCGAAAGAGAATTACCAAGTAAGGCCTCAGGATCTAATTCATCCAATGGCTGTGTACTTGCGCCTAAACCAGCAGCCGCATGCACGTCAGATTGAGCTTTCCCACCGGCATAAAGCGGGTTAGTTGGCTCCAATACCACTCCCATTGACGCCGCCTGCGCCCACTCCTCACCTTCACCATTGGTCATTCCATACAGCTCACTTGCCAAACGCTCAAATGATCTTGGATCTTTACGGTTGTAGTAAATTTCCAGGAGTTTCACTCGCACCGCATGTCTGTCCGGTTGAGTGCGCAGCGCTTCCTTCAGAATTTCTTCTGCTTGAGAATCTCTACCATAGGCGATATAGACATCCGCCTCTGCTATCGGATCAACTTCGTTAGCATCGAGCTGACTGGAAGATGGTGCGAAATTTGAATTGAAAACGCTATTATTGGTATCAACGCTTTGCCCACCGGTTGAACCAAACATAGAGTTGGCTTTCATACTGGAGCCAGTCAAAATGCTATCGTCAAATTGCTGCGATTTTTTCTTGCGTAGAGTTGTAAAAATACCGAACGCGGCGACTAAAGCAGCAATAATTCCAACTGGAATTACCAAACCGCTCTCCATCACGCTTTCAAAAAAACTCGGCTCTGGTGGCGGAGGTGGTGCGATTTTTTTCTTTGGCACGACAGCAACTGCTGATGCTTGCACAGAAGCAGGCGGTACTGAAACTGCGGCAATTGCTGCACTGGCTGGTGCACTTACAGATGCTACAGATGCTGAAGCGGCGCTTGACGCGGTAACTTTTGCACTCGCGACTTTTGTATCAAGCTTCGACGTTGCTGCGGCTTGCCTCTCCGCCATTTCTTTATCTTTAATATCTCGCAATTTAGAAAGTTTCGTCAATTCAGCAACGTTCTTTTCCAATTCTTTAACTCTGGTATTTGCTTCGGCAATAGCTTTATCCTTAGCAATTTTGTCCTCTTCATTATTCGACTTAGCAATTCCCGATTTTGAAGTCGCATTTGGCGAGGCTTTTGAGAGTTTTAATTTATCTAAGGCTTCGTTTGTGGCTGTCGGCACTTCTTTCACTTTTGTGGTGATCGTACCACTCACAGCTTGTTTGCTACTTTCTGTTTTTTGTGAGGGTGCCTCTGCCACTTGCCCAGCTAGCTTATTTCGGTACGAATTAAAATCTGCAGCATGCGCCATCACTACAGAATGGGATTCCCCAATAGTATTTGCCCTGCTAGTTTCCGCGTCTGGGATAGACAATATTTGCCCAACCTTCAGGCGATTCATATTATTTCCAGAAAAAGCTTGTGGATTAGCTCTGTAAAGACTAACCAACATTTGATCAAGTGACACACCTTCATTTTTATACGCGCTAGCAACCTTGCTCAAGGTGTCACCAGACTTTACCCGGTAATCGCCAGATGTTATGGCCTCTTTGCTAGTTTCAGAAGACTTCCCTAATACTCTTTTTTGAGCAGGTAAAACTGGAGCCACATCAGCCTGCGGCACATCTTGTGTTGTAGACTTTGCTGGTGACGATACTTGGGGAGCCGCAATATTGACGGGATTGGCAACTTGGGCCGATTGGCTATTTCTTAATTCAGCTGGATCAAGCAAGAATGTGTATTCGCGCAACAACTTACCATTGCTAGAGGTCATTTCAAGCAACAAATCAACAAATGGTTCATTCATTGCTTGCGGCGAAGTGACCCGAATCACATAGCCAGTGCCACGCGCTTCGATGGCAAATCGTATCGAGAGCAGAGCAGGATTAAAATCAATGCTGGCTTGCTTAAAAGCATCAGCAGAAGCCAATTTTGGAGTGAGCGATGCGATCTCGTCCTTATTAGGAACCGTCAATTCGATCTCGGCTCGCAAAGGCTGCCCCAGGGAAGAAAGTACGGTAAGTCGACCAAGGCCAGTAGCATTCGCATTCGACAAAAGCAATAAAGACGAAGCTACTGCGGCTCCCAGTACTTTGCGGCCCAGAGAAATCATCGGTGCGCGTTTATAGTTATGCATTTTATTGGACATTTTATTGGGGAATTTAGTAAATTCAGTTAGCGACCGCAATTGATATTACAAAAAGCGTCATATTGTCTCAAGATAACATTTCAATCCTAGTCGTGCAAGCTTAACGCTATTTGCAACTATGGTAAATACATTAAGACACTAAACCAAGCTATATACAGTATAAAACGTTGTTCCCGTTTGACAATTGAAGAATACAACAACAATTTTCGGCGTAATAAAAAAATAAGGAGTGAATTTTCACTCCTTATTTCACTCCTTACAAGCTACCCATAGAATTAAATAGATTGGTAAATTAACACTATCAATCTTCAATCAAGATGCGCAACATGCGGCGCAAGGGCTCTGCTGCACCCCAAAGCAACTGATCACCCACGGTAAATGCCGACAAATATTCGCCACCCATTTGCATCTTACGCAAACGGCCAACTGGAATTGTCAGGCTACCAGTCACAGCAGCGGGGGTTAAATCACGCATAGATGCTTCCCGATTATTCGGTATTAGCTTAACCCATTGATTATTTTGCGCGATGATGTCATTGATTTCATCTAGCGGGACATCCTTTTTGAGCTTGATAGTCAAGGCTTGCGAATGACAACGCATTGCGCCGACCCGCACGCAAAGGCCATCTACCGGAATCGCCTTGGTGGAAAATCCTTCGCCTCGTCCAAGAATTTTGTTGGTTTCTGCACCGGCTTTCCATTCTTCCTTGGAAACACCGTTATGCATATCCTTGTCTATCCAAGGAATCAAATTTCCGGCGAGAGGTACGCCAAATTGCTTGGTTTCTTCTTCAGAGAAACTGTGCTGCTTCGCCAAAACCTTACGGTCAATTTCCAAAATCGCAGCAGCAGGATTATCTAAAAGTGACTTAACCTCTGCATTAATTGCACCAAATTGAGTTAATAGCTCACGCATGTGTTGCGCACCACCACCTGATGCTGCTTGATAGGTCATGGAAGACATCCAATCAACCAAATCATGCTGAAACAAACCGCCCAAACCCATCAACATACAAGACACGGTGCAATTGCCACCGATGTAATTTTTCACGCCGCTGCTTAAGGCTGATTTGATCACGCCCAGATTAACTGGATCAAGCACAATAATCGCATCTTCATTCATACGCAGAGTTGAAGCTGCGTCTATCCAATACCCGCCCCAACCTGCGGCACGAAGTTGAGGGAAAATTTCTGAAGTGTAATCACCGCCTTGGCAAGTAATAATAATGTCGCACTTTTTCAATGCATCAATATCATTTGCGTCTTTCAATGTTTTTTCATTTTTTGCCATCGTAGGGGCCGCGCCACCTGTATTGGATGTAGAAAAAAACACCGGCTCAATATGGGCGAAATCGCCCTCTTCCTGCATACGCTGCATTAAGACTGAACCCACCATTCCACGCCAACCTACCAAACCAACTAGTTTCATCATCTTTCCCTAATATTTGCAGGATCACCTGCGGATTACACTACGATACAATTCGACTATTAAACTAAAGCATTGACTACAGCAGCACCCATCTCAAGCGTGCCGACTTTAATGGTACCCGCCTCAAAAATATCTGGCGTGCGCAAGCCTTGCGATAAAACTTTCTTGACCGCGTTTTCTATACGATCAGCCTGCTCTACTTTGCCAAACGAAAAACGCAACATCATAGCTGCAGACAAAATCGTCGCAAGCGGATTAGCCACACCTTTTCCGGCGATATCTGGCGCAGAGCCATGGGATGGTTCGTACAATCCCTTGTTATTTGCATCCAACGAAGCGGACGGCAACATGCCAATAGAACCCGTTAACATTGCCGCAGCATCGGACAAAATATCGCCGAACATATTGCCAGTCACCAGCACATCAAATTTCTTCGGTGCGCGTACCAATTGCATCGCTGCATTATCGACATACATATGATCTAGCGCGACATCAGGATATTCTTTATGCACATCAATGACGATGTCTTTCCAAAACTGAAAAGTCTCAAGAACATTCGCCTTATCGACACTGGTCAATCGCTTATCACGCTTTTGAGCGGCTTGAAACGCCACATGTGCAATACGGCGAATCTCACCTTCCGCATAACGCATCGTATCAAAGCCCTCACGCTGCCCTTTGAAGGGACCATCAGGGCAAATACGCACGCCACGTGGCTGACCGAAGTAAATATCTCCCGTCAATTCACGGATAATCAAAATATCCAAGCCAGAGACCACCTCTGGTTTCAGAGTGGAAGCACCTGCAAGTTCCGGATACAAAATCGCTGGGCGCAAATTCGCAAATAAATTCAGATTCTTACGCAAGCCGAGAATTGCCTGCTCTGGCCGCAAAGAACGCTCTAAGCTATCGTATTTCCAATCGCCGACCGAACCAAATAAAATCGCGTCTGCATCCTGCGCCAGTTTTAAGGTCGCTTCAGGCAAGGGATGTCCATGTGCCTCATAGCCAGCGCCACCAACTGGCGCCATTTCCATTTCAAACGATTCGCCGAGCGCATTGAGTACTTTTACAGCTTGTTCGACAATTTCCGGACCGATGCCGTCACCCGGCAAAATTGCAATTTTCATGTTCTTTTTAAGTAAAATTAAATGGCATTAACCAGCCAAGGTTGCGCGACTATATGCCGTTCTTCAAAAGCGCGAATTTTATCCGCCTGGCGCAATGTCAAACCAATATCATCGAGCCCATTGAGCAGGCAGTATTTTCGAAAAGCATCGACTTCGAAAGGGTAGCTGGCACTGCCATTGGATGTCGTGACTAGCTGTTTTTCAAGATCAACGACTAATCGATATCCAGGAAACGCTTTTACCTCGTCAAACAAATGATCGATGCTTTGCTCAGGCAATACGATAGCTAGCAAGCCATTTTTAAAACAATTATTAAAGAAAATGTCTGCGAAGCTGGGGGCAATCACGACGCGAAATCCATATTGATCCAAGGCCCAAGGTGCGTGCTCTCTCGAGGAACCGCAGCCAAAATTTCTACGTGTTAACAAGATGGATGCACCTTGATAGCGCGCCTGATTCAAGACAAAATCCGGATTCAGCGGACGTTTGCTATTATCGACACCCGGCTCGCCATGATCCAGATAGCGCCATTCATCAAACAGATTCGGGCCAAAACCACCGCGCTTAATCGATTTCAAGAATTGCTTAGGAATAATCGCATCAGTATCAACGTTTGCCCTATCCATGGGCGCGACCAATCCATCGAGTAAAGTAAATTTCTCCATAATTATTTTTTCGATGCGTCTTCCATTTTTTCACCCACTTTTTTAACGTCTTGGCCAAAACCGTGAACCGTGTTGCAGCCAGCTAAAAAAAATACGCAGAGAACAAGCGCAAGTAATTTATTCATTTTCAATTCTCCCAAAATCAACGCAAATTGCGTACATCAACAAAATGACCTGCTATGCCGGCCGCCGCAGCCATCGCAGGCGAAACCAAATGAGTGCGACCGCCTTGCCCTTGACGCCCCTCAAAATTACGATTCGAAGTAGACGCACATCGCTCACCAGGCTCCAATCTATCGGCATTCATTGCCAAGCACATAGAACAACCCGGCTCACGCCATTCAAAACCTGCATCAAGAAATATTCTATCCAAACCTTCGCGCTCCGCCTGGTCTTTAACCAATCCCGATCCTGGCACTACCATCGCCAATTTAACATTCGATGCTCGAAATTTTCCTCGAACCACAGATGCCGCAGCACGCAAATCTTCAATGCGAGAATTGGTACAGGAACCAATAAAAACTTTATCAATACGTATATCCTGAATAGCCATATTCGGTTTCAAGGCCATATACGCGAGTGCCTTTTCCATTGCGTCTCGCTTAATTGAATCTTTTTCCTGATCTGGATCTGGAACACGGCTATCGATAGCCACCACCATTTCTGGCGATGTTCCCCAAGTCACTTGCGGCTTAATTTCACTTGCATTAAGCATCACAACCATATCAAATTTTGCACCAGCATCTGTGTGCAAGCCACGCCAGTATTCAACGGCGAGATCCCAATGTGGCCCGACCGGTGATAATGGCCGACCTTTAACGTAATCAATCGTGACCTGATCCACAGCGATCATTCCAGCACGAGCACCCGCTTCAATTGCCATATTGCAGACCGTCATGCGACCTTCCATCGAAAGGCTGCGGATAGTTGATCCGGCAAACTCAATTGCATAACCTGTGCCACCTGCCGTACCGATTTTTCCGATGACGGCTAACACAACATCTTTCGCAGTAACGCCGACTGGCATCGCGCCATCGACTTGAACTAACATAGCTTTAGATTTTTTTGCAATCAAAGTTTGCGTAGCAAGGACATGTTCGACTTCTGACGTGCCAATTCCATGCGCCAGGCAAGCAAAGGCGCCATGTGTGGAAGTGTGCGAGTCGCCACAAACCACGGTCATTCCCGGCAAGGTTGCGCCCTGCTCCGGCCCGATGACATGGACGATGCCCTGGCGTTTATCATTCATATTGAAGTACGTTAGGCCGTATTGCTTGGCATTCGCGTCCAGCGTTTCCACCTGCAAACGCGAGGTCGCATCGTCAATTCCGTTGATGCGGTTGGTGGTCGGCACATTGTGATCGGCCACCACCAAATTTGCTGATACCCGCCAAGGCTGGCGACCGGCCAAACGCAGTCCATCGAAGGCTTGGGGACTGGTTACTTCATGCAGCAAATGCCGATCAATATACAAAATGGCAGTACCATCTTCGTCTGCATGAACTACGTGGGATTCCCAAAGTTTATCGTAAAGCGTTTTGAGCATGATCTGATGTCTATATGGATTAAATCGTTAAGCGTGAATCTCGTTTAGCTCTTGATTATGCCACAATTGTGCAATGCAAAACCGCACAAACACATCAATTTAAGGGATGTAAAACCAATACAAAAAACCAGAAACCAGAAAAAAAACAAAATATTCATCCGAAATTCAGAGGAATGAAAGCTTTTTTCCAGTTTATGTTCAGTTTTGTAAAAAAACTCCAGTCAAGCTAGTTTCCTATATTAACGTCGCAACATTGCGCTCGATGGCGCAATGCATGATCCATCAGCACTAGAGCCAACATTGCCTCGGCAATCGGCGTAGCACGTATGCCGACACAAGGATCATGACGCCCAAAAGTTTCGACCATAACCGGGTTACCATCTTTGTCTATCGAACGCCGCGGTGTGCGGATAGATGAAGTCGGTTTAATCGCAATCGAGACAGTAATATCCTGGCCGGTTGAGATGCCACCTAACACGCCACCTGCGTTATTTCCGATAAAACCTTCTGGCGTCAACTCATCACCATGTTGCGAACCGCGCTGCGCAATTGATTTGAAGCCGGCACCGATCTCAACGCCTTTAACCGCATTAATTCCCATCATCGCGTAAGCGATTTCGGCATCAAGCTTGTCATAAATTGGCTCACCGAGACCTACCGGAACCTGACTGGCGACGACATCAATTCGTGCGCCGATGGAATCTCCATCTTTGCGCAAGGCATCCATATACTCTTCCAGTTGAAGGATAACAGCGGGGTCATTGGTTGGCGCGAAAAATGGATTATTTGAGACGTATTCCCAAGAATCAAATGGAATGACAATATCGCCCAACTGACTCATCCCGCCCTTGAAGGTCGTGCCATATTGCTGGAACAGCCATTTTTTTGCAATTGCTGCAGCGCCAACTACAGGCGCTGTTAAGCGAGCCGAAGAACGCCCGCCGCCACGCGGGTCCCGAATACCGTATTTATGCCAGTAAGTATAGTCAGCATGGCCAGGCCGGAAGGTTTCAGCGATATTCCCATAATCTTTACTGCGCTGATCCTCGTTACGAATCAATAATGCGATAGGTGTGCCAGTGGTTTTCCCTTGATAAACACCAGAAAGAATTTCAACCGTGTCAGATTCTTGCCGTTGTGTGACATGGCGCGAAGTTCCTGGTTTTCTACGATCCAGTTCAGGTTGAATATCAGCCTCAGATAACAACAAGCCAGGTGGGCACCCATCAATTACACAACCTATCGCTGGCCCATGAGATTCACCAAAGGTTGTTACGGAAAATAAGCTACCAAAAGTATTACCAGACATAGTATTCGCAAAAGAATGATCAAAATTTGATCTATTTTAACAGCGATCAGCAGAGGCCTATGCGAAACCAATGCCCGCCCAAAGGGAATTTAAAGAAAATTGCTATCAAATTACTTTTTTTCCCCAAAAACGGTGATTTCCCATGTATTCTTGTTTTATACTCACCTACAGGTTTTGCATCCAGTGATATTCAGAGTGTTGAACATCTATAATTAAGAAGATAAAATCAATCTTGGAGACAAACCACAGATGAACGCATTAACCCATTCTTCCGAAGACGATCTGATTTTTTTGGATGAACTTGAGGCATATGAAGCCTCACCCATCACAAAGACATCATCGACGTGGCGGATCATGATTATTGATGATGATCCAGATGTTCATTCTGCAACCACTTTTGCTCTTGGTAGTTTAGAAATCCAATCGCGGCCACTGAGTTTTTTACATGCATATTCCGCCGCAGAAGCACGAGACATTCTCGCTAAAGAAAGTGATATCGCAATCATCTTGCTTGATGTAGTCATGGAGCAGGAGGACGCTGGACTTCAGTTAGTAAGTCATGTTCGAAAAACCTTAGGGTTGGCTGACGTTCGTATCATTCTGCGCACAGGGCAGCCTGGGTACGCTCCGGAAATTGATGCGATTCGTGATTACGACATCAATGAT
>JAZJYB010000086.1:0-9919 GCA_040390685.1 Pseudomonadota bacterium
AGATGAAGACTTGCCAAGCGCTTGCGCGTGTAAGTCCATTAGAGAGAAAATCAACTACCGCTTCAAAAAAAGTGCTCAAAATAACATGTACTCCGTGGTTAATTCAATAATTGCGGTTATATTTCAAGAAAAATTAACCACTATATTTGTATATTTCACTGAGTATTTTACGCGTTTTTCTAATGAAGGTCTAAAACTTTGCCAGAGGCATTATTCACGGTAATAGCACGTTGGGGATAAGGCAATTCAATTGCATGCAATTGCAATGTTCTCCAGATAGCCCGGTTAACTTCAGAAAGAATATTTGTACGGCCATTCTCTGGATCGGCAATCCAAAATCCCACGCGCAATTCCAATCCATCTGCACCAAATTTAATCAAGTATGCCGATGGTTCATTTTCTTTTGACACACGCTCAACACTTGCAGTCGCTTGCACAAGCAAGGGTAATAAGGCCTCCAGGTCGGTTTTGTACGCAACGGTCAAATCGGTTGTGATAACTACAGATCGATCAGTAAAAGAGTAATTTTGCACTGGATTAGACACAAGCATTTCATTTGGGATTATTGACTCGCCTCCGTCCAATCCTTTCAACACTGTGTAACGCGTTTTAATGTCAGTCACTGATCCATTAAATTTATCAACAGAAATCATGTCGCCGATCGAGATGCTGCCATCAATTAAGATAATGAAACCAGAGATATAACTGCTGGTAATTTTCTGCAACCCCAAACCTAAGCCGACGCCTAAAGCCCCGCCAAACACTGACAATACGGTCAAATCAATTCCGACCATAGAGAGGCTCAACAAGATGGCAAGCAAGATCAGAATCGCCCGCCCTAGTCTTGAAAAAACCACTTTAAGTGAAGAATTTAGCTGCGGTAACAACATCAGTCGTGCTTCAAGTGCAGCACTTGCCCACATCGCGACAATCACAGTAATTGTCACTGAGGCGATGGTTTGCAAAATATCCAAAATTGAAATTTTGTTGCGCCCGAGTGGAATGATCGTCCCATCTAATGACGAATACAGTTCCTGCCACAAACCTGAGAAGTACAACACCACTCCCAGAATTACCAGACCGGCAAACAGCTTTTCAAAAAAAGCGAGGAAATGTCCTATCTTTCCCGCACGCGCAAACGTTTGACGCACGACATAAAAAACCAATCGAATTAACGCATACGAAGAGACAATAGGAAACAGCAAACGCAGTAAATTTGTATGCTGCCATTTCCCAAGTATCGCTTTGGCGACAAACAGAAACAGCAGAATAAGCGTCGGAAATAAAACCCTGGAAAAACTTTGTACTCCTAGTTTTATTGAGACAGATGTTGCATCAAGCTTAGAGAATATTTTTTTCAATAAGCGTGAAACTAACCAGGCCAGAGCGCAGCAAACCAACACTGTCCCAATTTGCCAAAGTATGCTTACTTCCCGCGCATCAATAAGCAAGTTAGTCAGTAGACTTTCAAAGAGGGCTTCGCTCATAAGCAAATACTTTTTCTGCAGTTCAATTACGCACTTGGAGTCGGAGCACTCTCAACAGCCACATTATTTCTTTGCATAATCGCAGCAAAGAAACCATCGGTATGATGCAAGTGCGGCAGGAGCTTGAGATAATCACCCATGTCCAGATCGACTTTTTGCTCCGCCAATATTTGTGATGCCGGAATCAAAGTAAAATCAGGATGCGCCGCCAAAAAAGCCTGCACGATGTTTTCATTCTCTTCTTCGAGCATGCTACAAGTCGCGTAGACCAAACGGCCACCACCTTTTAACAACCTTGCCGCACTATCCAAAATCGCTGTTTGCTTGACGTTTAGCTCGGCGATACCGGCTTCGGTCTGTCGCCATTTCACATCAGGATTGCGTCTTAGCGTACCCAAACCACTGCATGGAGCATCGACCAGAACGCGGTCAAGTTTTCCTGACAATCGCTTAATTTTTGCATCTCTTTCGTGAGCGATAAGCACTGGATGGACATTCGACAAACCACTGCGTGCCAAACGAGGTTTCAATCTTGCGAGGCGTTTTTCTGAAATATCAAATGCATATAAGCGCCCGGTGTTACGCATGAAGGCACCTAAGGCGAGTGTCTTGCCCCCTGCACCGGCGCAAAAATCCGCCACCATTTCACCACGTTTTGCGCCAACCAACTGTGCCAGAAGTTGACTGCCTTCGTCTTGTACTTCTATCGTGCCATCTTTAAACAAAGGAAGGTTTTGGATAGAAGGTTTTTTGGTAATGCGCAAACCCGTTGCGGAATAAGGAGTTGGTTCGGCGATAATCGGCGCTTGCGCCAAAGTACTCACGACATCGTCACGATTACCTTTTAAGGTATTCACGCGCAAATCCAGAGCGGCAGGTGTATTGAGTGCGTCGGTCAATTGCAAGGCCTCTGTTTCACCAAATTTTTGCACCAACTTTTGCCATAACCAATACGGCATATTTGATTTCATCGCCACCGGCAAATGGGTGCGATCAATTTGCATCACTCGCTGCAACCAAACTATTTCTTCTTCGCTCAAGCCGCCGAGTGAATCAACGCCAACTGCATCGGCCAGGCCCAGCAAAGTAATTCGGCGCATCGCCGAACCAGTGCCAGATTCTGAAAAACTTGTATACACACTTTTATTGCGCAATAAACCGTAGATAGCTTCGGCAATAACGCCTCTTTCACGGCCACCCAAACGTGGGTGCTCGCGAAAATAACGTGACAGCGTTCCATCTGCCGGCCCTGTGAAGCGCAAAATTTCGCGTAAAACTTCTTCGGCATGACCGATGATCGCTGGAGGTAATCTCATTTTTATTTCCTTTTCAATTCTTTATATTATCTGTTAAGTCTGCGTCAACATGGACGCAATTGCCTTTAACAGTTAATTTATCCTCGACGAACCATCGCACCGCCCGGGGATAAATCAGATGCTCATGCGACAATAATCTTGCGGATAGACTTTCTTCAGTATCGTTTTCTAAAACTCTCACTACTGCCTGATCAATAATCGGGCCATGATCTAATTGGGCAGTAACGAAATGCACGGTCACACCATGTACTTTAACGCCAGCTTCGAGTGCCTGTTGATGCGTTGCCAGACCTGTAAAACTCGGCAACAGTGAGGGATGAATATTCATCATTCGTCCGGCATAATGCTCTACGAACGGTGCTGTCAAGATCCGCATAAAGCCAGCTAGCACGACCAAATCCGGAGAATAACGGTCTATTTCCGCTTGAAGTGCAGCATCAAAAGCTTCCCGAGTAGCAAAATTTTTGCTAATCACTAGCGATGTTGGTATGCCCAATGCCGCTGCAAACTCTAGACCTGCAGCGTCAGCACGGTTACTGATCACTGCAACAATTTGTGCTGGCCATTGTTGTTCTTTGGCGGCTAGCGCAATTGCTTGCATGTTACTTCCGCGCCCAGAAATTAATATCACGATCTTTTTCATGGCGGCATTGTACCGCTGTACGAGTCCAAGCCCCAAATAAAAATGCCGACCTTACAAAGTCGGCATGCTCACTTCATTGCCTAAATAACCTTATTCGAAGGAATAAAATACCCGAAATGCAACTTTCTTCTCGGCCCAAAAATCTGCCGCATCGCGAAATACATCGAGCAGAGTTTCTCTCGCCTCTTTATCGAATTTGGGCGTATTCGGCAATTGCTCCAAGACAACTACGAATCCTGGCTGAGGGCCCGCTTTATGGACAAGATCCGTCAAACAATCGGACAAGGCATCAAAATTTTTAGCGAAATGCTTGGGAAATCCAAATGAAGTTGCGATCTTCCCTAAAACCTGCTGCTTCGTACTTGCTTCAAGACAATACGCATACAAAAAATGTTGCCCCAGTTTAGCCGCCTCAGCTTGCAAATCGGGAATCCGAAACGCACGAATAGACTGCACAACATTAGGTGCAACTGTTTTTAACAAATCCATTTCTCCCTCTATCGGTGAGATTGTTGTCATGAAGACTCCGTTTGCCACTTCAAAAATAATTTATTGCCGTATTTTCTTAAAACTATCGTAATGATCATCTGTGTAATAGTATTCTCCCGATGTCATTGGCTGGCCGCCAGCAATAATTCGCCTAGCTCCCCGATTATGTGCTCTGGGTGTCTTCACAGTATATTCATGGTAATAGCCGCGCTTTTGTTTTGGCAACTTACTTTCATAATTCCCGAAGACTGCACCATCTTTTTCATAGGGAAATGGCCCGCCTTGTTTGATCAACACCAGCATGGACTGCGCTTCTCTTGGTAAAGATGCTACCTCGACAATATCCAATTGCGTCGTGTTTTTCGCAAAAACGCTCAACGAAAAGAACAGTATTAGCAAAAAGACAGATGATGTTCTTGCAAAAACGTTCTTAATATTCATATTATTTTTTTAACAGGCAATAGTTTTAAGTGCACTAGGTTACCGTTTTGTACTTCCCTAATCAAGTTTCAGTAGCAACTAAATAACAAACTTATGCGATCTTGTCCTTCTTAGAAAAAAAACTACACACTTCCTGGCGTTTTTCCCAAGTGTCTTTCTTTCCTAGTTCGATCAGTTCTCGCGTGTAACTAGATTCAAATAATAGATAAGATGCCAAAGCTGCACCGCGAACTTCCGTCGCTCCGATACCGCCCAACATGGTTCTGACAGGTAATGGCAAGCTATGGGTGTGCCTGCTAGCGATTTCATCTAGCCGCTCTGAAGGCGCAATCACCAAAATGTCTACCGGCTTCAAGGGCGTATTTGCCAACATCTCTGGTGGCAACATGGATAGCGTCTTATTGATCCTCATTAATCTTTCAATATCTACTGCAAGACTATCCAAAAAAATACTCGACATGGCATGCCCGGCAATTTGCGCCAGACTAGGATATTGCGCATTTTCGGTATTTTGATTGGGTGGCTCAGATAACCTACCAGCACCGACTATCAATACTTTTTTTGCGCCAAGGTGAATTGCCGGAGAAATTGGCGCCAGTTGGCGCATCGAGCCATCGCCACAATATTCCAGTCGGCCACCCCAATTGAGCGGAATTGCAGGGAAAATAAATGGGATCGCTGAAGACGCCAGCAGGTGCTGCACACCAATGAAATCACGTTGCGCCAGGCGTTGGCTTCTGACCCATGGTTCAATATCAGCCAAGGTCTGATAAAAGGTCAAATGTTGACCAGCAGTGTAAGACGATGCAGTGACCGCCAGTGCACGCAATGAACCATTCGACAGTGCCTGATCGAGCCTATCCATGTCCAACATACGAGTTAGTAAGCCAGCTAAAGGCGAATTATCCAGCAAAGACGTAGGTGGGGACTTGCGCCATTTATTCAGTAGCCAGCCGAACGACATCAGCGACAGCCAGCGCGCACCGGAACGGATGACACCCAATGAGTCAGCGCGATAAACCTGAGCTGCCTCAAAATTTTCCCAGACATGAAGAATACTCGATATAGCCTCTTGGAAATTATCGCATCGGCAGGCCAAGGCGGTTGCATTAATCGCACCAGCAGAAGTGCCGCAAATAATACCAAAAGGATTATCCTGCTTATTCCATCCCTCTTCCAGCAAGATATCTGCAATCGCCTTCAGCACACCTACCTGATAGGCGGCCCTGGCGCCACCTCCAGTTAATATCAAGCCTGTATTTGAATTATCGATCATCAAGTTCCAACGCGAAAAAAAAGGGCAAACATCTGTTTGCCCTAGTGTATAAGCCTGCTATTAAAATGTCATGCTGGATTATGCAAATTTGCTTGTTGTACGACAATATACAACACGATTTATTTTGGCTGCATTCGAATTGCACCATCGAGTCGAATAGTTTCTCCGTTCAACATGACATTTTCTATAATCGTCTTGGCCAAATGTGCATACTCTTCCGGCTTGCCGAGACGTGATGGGAATGGCACCATCTTACCCAAAGCGTCTTGCACTTCCTGCGGCATGCCCATCAACATGGGGGTTTCAAATATACCAGGTGCGATTGTCATTACGCGCACGCCGTTTCTCGATAGATCGCGCGCCATCGGCAAAGTCAAACCAACGATAGCAGCTTTAGACGAGCCGTAGGCAGCCTGCCCCATTTGACCATCATAGGCGGCAACCGAAGCTGTATTGATGATGATACCGCGTTCACCGTGCTCGTTTGCTTCTGTTTTGCTCATTGCCAATGCGGCCAGGCGTGCCATGTTGAAGGTGCCGACCAAGTTGATATTTACCACGCGCTGAAAGACTTCTAATGGATGTGCGCCTTCTTTTCCCAAAGTCTTCACCGCTGGTGCCACGCCAGCGCAGTTGATCAAACCACGTACGGTACCGATTGCCGTCGCGGCATCGACCACGGCATTGCCATCAATTTCAGAAGTCACGTCGCACTTAACGAACTGCCCGCCCAATTCTGCTGCCAGTTTCTCACCGGCTTCTACCTGCACATCAGCCAGGACAACTTTACCGCCGTTGGCAACGATCATACGAGCCGTCGCAGCGCCCAAGCCTGAAGCACCGCCAGTAATGATGAAAACATTATTTTGAATTTGCATTTTTTGCCTCTATTAATTTTGAAGATAAAATCGATTACAAAGAAAATGACGCCTATCTATTTAAGCTCAATCTGGCATTTCGTCGAGCTCAAACAAATGGCGATTTTTCATATGTATTTACGCGCACATTGACGTTAACGTTAACGTCAATATTGTAACCATTTTTTACCTGGCAAAATAAAAAAAGGCAACCGAAGCTGCCTTTTTTCTATGTTTCTATTATTTCTATTTCGCTGATGCTGATGCTCCTGGTGCAGCCATTGACGCATCTTGTTTCGTTGCAGGCGTTGATTCGGCTACAGCCGCAATTGGCGCTGGTGCCGGTGCCGGTACATTTGCAGCTGGAGCAGCTACGTTGACCGAGGTATCAACATGCGGAGCAACCGCAGTCGCAGAAGTCCACGGCAATAACGGAAACAAGGGTACCAGTAACAAAGCCACAATATTGATAATCTTAATTAAAGGATTGACGGCAGGACCGGCCGTGTCTTTATATGGATCACCAACGGTATCGCCAGTCACCGCTGCCTTATGCGCTTCCGAACCCTTGCCGCCAAAATGTCCATCTTCGATGTACTTCTTGGCATTATCCCAGGCACCACCACCGGTCGTCATCGAAATTGCCACGAACAAACCAGTAACGATCGTTCCCATCAACATACCACCCAAGGCCGCAGGGCCGAGCGCTAAACCGACGACAATTGGCACGACTACTGGCAATAAGGACGGCAGGATCATTTCCTTGATCGCCGACGCAGTCAGCATATCCACCGCTTTATCGTATTCAGGCTTACCTGTGCCATCCATAATTCCTTTAATATCGCGGAACTGGCGACGCACTTCGACTACGACTGCGCCAGCTGCACGACCTACGGCTTCCATCGCCATCGCACCGAACAAGTAAGGAATCAAGCCGCCGATAAACAAGCCGACGATGACTTTTGGATCTGATAAGTCGAATGACACTTGCAGGCCTACCGATGACAAAGCGTGGGTGTAATCGGCAAACAAAACCAAGGCTGCCAAACCGGCTGAACCGATCGCATAACCCTTAGTTACCGCTTTAGTCGTATTTCCAACTGCATCTAGCGGATCGGTAATGGCGCGCACCGATTCAGGCATGCCAGACATTTCCGCGATACCGCCAGCATTGTCAGTGATAGGGCCGTAGGCATCAAGTGCAACGATGATGCCAGCCATCGACAACATTGAAGTCGCAGCGATCGCGATACCGTACAGACCACCGCCAAATTTAAACGAGACCAGGATAGCGACGCACACTGCCAATACTGGAAACGCAGTCGCTTTCATGGATACGCCAAGACCAGCAATGATGTTGGTACCATGACCTGTGGTTGAGGCTTCCGCGATATGCCGCACAGGTTTGAAATCAGTGCCTGTGTAATATTCAGTGATGTAGACCATCAAACCAGTCAAGACAATACCAACCACGGCAGAAATCATCATTTGATGGCGCATGCCTTCGTCTTTAAAGAGCATCCAGGTGACGACAGCGAAACCAATTAATGACAAGCCAGCCGCCCACCACAGCCCGGTGTACAAAGCTGACATGATTTTTTTGCCTGGCGTATGTTTTACCAGGGAACAACCAACGATGGACGCAGGAATAGAAACTGCGCCGAGCAACAGCGGAAAAATAATCGCTTCCGTAATCGCACCTGGTACAACTAAGGCGCCAAGCAACATAGTCGCAATTAAAGTAACGACGTAGGTTTCGAACAAATCGGCTGCCATACCGGCACAGTCGCCCACGTTATCACCGACGTTATCGGCAATCACCGCCGGATTACGCGGATCATCCTCAGGAATTCCGGCTTCAACTTTACCGACCAGGTCGGCACCGACGTCCGCGCCCTTGGTAAAAATTCCGCCACCTAAACGCGCAAAGATTGAGATCAAAGAAGCGCCAAATGCCAAGCCAATTAAAGGCTTGATCAGGTCATGCTGTGACGCTGATGATGGGCCCATATTTAAATACATATAAAACATCGTGACACCCAAGAGGCCTAAACCAGCGACTAACATACCGGTGATGGCGCCACCTTTAAACGCGACGTCTAGCGCTTGATTCATTCCCTTGGTAGCCGCTTGCGCAGTGCGGACATTGGCACGAACCGAAACGTTCATACCAATAAAACCGCAAGCACCTGAAAGAATTGCGCCAAGCAGAAAGCCGCTTGCTGTGATCAATCCCAAGCCTGGCAAGATAGCGATAATGACAAATAGAATCGCGCCAACGATGGCAATAGTTCTATATTGACGAGCAAGATAGGCAGCTGCGCCTTCTTGAATAGCGGTGGCAATTTCCTGCATGCGGGCATTTCCCGCATCCTGTTTTAAAATCCAAGCTCTAGTAATCAAGCCATAAAGTACTGCTAATACTCCACAAACTAAGACCAAGACCATCCACATACTTTTATCCATGTTGACTCCTCCAATTTTTGTTATTGGCATTTGAATTTAGGGCACTAACTACCCGCATGCACTTGTGATGCATGGCAAATTCGAAGGCCTTATATTTCAATAAAATGAACAACCGTTTATTCTGTTTTTGCTGTCTTTTGAAAATATCATCTACTGTTTTGGTCTAAAACTTTTGCTCAGAAAATTGCTTGTTACCTCCTCTTTATTAATAAATACTTTAATGTATATTTAAATGAATTCAGGAATAAAAAAAGCGGACAAAAAGTCCGCTTTTTCTTATGCCATCAATGCCGCGAATGCCGCATCGCGAATTGCTTCTACCGCCCCGACCCCAGCGATTTTGCGATACTTCGGCGCGCCTGGCTGACCGGATTTGGCCCAATCACCATAGTAGCCGACCAGCACTTCGGTTTGTTCATGGTAAACAGTCAGGCGTTTTTTGACTGTCTCTTCTTTATCATCGTCACGCTGCACCAATGCTTCGCCAGTCTCATTATCCAGGCCTTCAACTTTTGGCGGATTAAATTTAACATGGTAAGTACGACCAGATGCCGGATGAACGCGTCGACCGCTCATTCTGTCAACGATGGCGCTGTCAGGCACATCGATTTCAAGGACATAATCGATGCTGACGCCAGCATCTTTCATGGCGTCGGCCTGAGGAGTTGTGCGAGGAAAGCCATCAAATAAATAACCGTTCGCGCAATCGGCCTGCTTCAACCTATCTTTGACCAGGCCGATGATGATATCGTCAGAGACCAGGCCGCCGGCGTCCATGACTTTTTTGGCTTCCAGACCAAGTGGCGTGCCAGCTTTGACTGCTGCGCGTAACATATCTCCGGTTGAAATTTGAGGAATATTGAATTTTTCCTTGATGTAAGTAGCTTGTGTGCCCTTGCCAGCTCCTGGTGCTCCCAACAAAATAAGACGCATTTTAGTTCCTA
>JAZJYB010000087.1:0-28740 GCA_040390685.1 Pseudomonadota bacterium
CAAGATCAAATAACAATCAGGAGACAAACTTGTTAACACTCAAACAGAGAATAGCGGCAATTCCCGAAGGCGCCGGCGTCTTGTTTTTCATTCAGATTTTCGCCACCTTGGGATTTGCGGTTCTGTACTCCACCCTGGTTTTATACACCACCAAAAAACTCAATTTCACCACCAAAGACGCGACCGCCATCATGGGTGTGTTTGGCGCATTTAATTATGGTCTACATTTATTCGGCGGCTATCTGGGCGGCCGCTTCCTGAGCAATCGTAATCTTTTCGTCGGCGGAATGCTGGCACAGGTCATTGGTTGCGGGATTATTTCTGGTGGCTCGGCTGAGCAGCTTTATTGGGGCCTGGCTTTCTTTTTAACTGGTAGCGGCCTGAATGTGACTTGCATTAATCTCATGCTCACGCAAAGATTCAAACCTGAAGACGATAGGCGGGAAAGTGCCTTTTTGTGGAATTATGCCGGCATGAATCTGGGTTTTTTTATTGGATTTTCTGCGGCAGGATATTTCGAAAATCAACACGATTACCCAAACCTGTTTATCTTCGCGACCATCGGCAATTTCCTCGCAGTTGTGTTAGCCGGGGCGAATTGGAAAACACTTAAAGATCTGAACACTCCACTACTCAATGCGACACCGACAAAATTCAAATTACGCTTTTTGGTTGGATTGGGGATCTTGCTAGGCCTGATACCTCTAGTCAATATCATGCTGCATCACGCCGAACTTAGCGGCAACCTGGTGATCATGGTGGGCGCACTCATCGCAGTGACCCTGATCGTTCTGACGATCAAACATCATGACAGGCGCGAACAAAAAAACATGCTCGCCTATCTCTTGCTGGCGATCGGTTCACTGGTATTTTGGACTCTGTATCAGATGGCACCATCAGGCTTGCAACTCTTCGCTGACAACAACGTCAACCGTCATGTCTGGGGCGTTGAGATAGCACCGCAATGGATACAGAACATCAATACCTTCATCATCATGATAGGCGGCCCTTTGATGGCAATCTGGTTTAATAAATTACGCCAAAAGGGATGGAGAATTGACGTACCAAATCAGTTTGCCACATCGCTGGTATTAATCGGCGTGGGCTTCCTGGTTCTGCCAGTAGGAATCGCCTTGGCTGGCCCAGATGGCATCGTCGGCTTTAAATGGATCTTCATCAGCTATGTATTTCAAAGCATCGCCGAGCTGCTGATTTCACCCATCGGCTATGCGATGATAGGCAGGCTGGCACCAAAACAATACCAGGGCATCATGATGGGCACCTGGATGTTGTTAACCGGTGTGGCTTCAGTATTTTCCAGTTACTTTTCAGGTCTGGTGCCTGAGGCGCGCGAGGGCCTGGCTGCCTCGACTAACCCTATCTATACAAGTATCTTTTCCGAATTGGGCTGGGGCAGTGTCGCGGTCGGCGTGGTGATGATCTTGCTGATACCATTTTTCCGTAAATTAATCACGAATGGCGCTGAAGCGAAATAGCTTTTGCTTCGCGTCAAACCGATGAGACATAACAGCAGGCATTGCGCCTGCTGTTTTCGTTTTACGGGTTTAGAAAGAATCGGTAATTGATTATCTGTGCTTGCGCAAATTACGATATCGCTCGGCACGATTGACTATAGATGAAATCAATTTTTCAGGATCAATAGGTTTGGTCAAAAAGTCGTCGGCACCAGTTTCTATCGCGCTCATTTGCGTATCTTCTTCCATTACTGAAGAAAGAAAAACGATAGGAACATTCAGGTAGCGATCATTTTGCCGGATGATTTTTGCCATCTCGATGCCATTGCATTCCGGCATATTCAGGTCAGTGAGTATCAATTCAGGCTTGAATTTTTTCAAGGCATCTAAAATCTCAAGCGGGCTGGTGATCATAAATACGTGCATGCCAGCGCTACCTAACACCGCTTCATAATACGATGCCAGCATTTCATCGTCATCAACCACCAAGATCCGATAACCAAGCACTTCACCCTTAGAAATTTTTTCATCTAATCTGGCGCTCAAGGCTTCCACATCGAGTGGCTTGATGAAATATCCTTCAGCGCCTTCCCTTACCGCTTCGAGGCGCGGAGCAAAACTATCATGCTTAGAAACATAGATGATCGGAAAGGTAGTGACAACTCTATGGGCAAAAACCTGTCTGGCACGCTGGCCATCTTTCGAATCAATATCGAGCACGACCGCATGCGGTGCACGTACTAAAATGGCAGAGCGAAATTCTTCCAGGTCGTCAAAACTGACAGCTTCGTGATTATGTCGCGCCAGTGATGTGGCGAGTTGTTGCGCCTCGTCGCAATCGGAAGAATAAACGTACACCAGATTACTATATGCACTATGGATAGAGCTTTCATCGGTGTCAGTTTGCGTGGCATCATCTGGAGTTTCATTATTCATTTTATTCTTCTCTAAATTAATATTTTATACGTACACGGTGCGTCCGGAGTAATCGTTACAGACTCGCGACCTCACCCCATAACTGGCGCATTGTGAATCGAATCGGCACCTGTTCCCTGTGCAAAACTTCTCGAATCGACTGCAAGGATTTTTGTGTGTCCCGCTTAATCGCCATTGCTAATGGTGCACCGCGCGGCCCGATCAAGGAATGTACATAGGGCGTAGTCGTAGTAGAACCTTTGCTGGTGACGACACCGATCTCACCGTTTTCGAGTTTGACAAAACTACCAATCGGGTAAGTGCCCAACTCGCGAATAAACAGCATCACCAGCATCGGGTCTATCGTGGTTTTCCCTGAAATTAAAATGTCGCGCAAAGCTGCATTCGGCAGTAAGGATTTACGATAGCTACGCGCACAAACGCGTGCGCAATAACGGTCGGCAATAGAAATTATTTTCGCATTTTGCGGGATCTCGGCACCTTTCTTATGTGCAGGATAGCCGCTGCCATCTTCATTTTCATGATGTGCCAAAATCCAGGATAGCCAATCTTCATCTTCAATACCGGCACTGCGCAATTGGCTCACCGTGTTCTCGGGGTGCAAGGAAATGGACTCTTGCTCTTCGGCAGTCAAGGCTTCGCTTTTATCGTGCAAACGTTCTTGCTGACGCAACATGCTTAAATTCATCGTCAACGCGGCGGCACCAAGCATAATCACTTCATCGGGCGATTTCTTCAGTGCTCTGGCGACCAACAGCGCAACGACTGCCGTATCGACGCAATGCCGCGAGGCGTAACTTTCTTCCTGGCTGAGCAAGATACATCCAAGCGCGACATCAGAATCCATATACGTTGCATTAGCAACCAGCTTAGCCAATGCCAATATTTTATTTCGTGCATCAGGTTCGTTGGCAATGTTGTACGACAAGGATTTCAAGTCAGCGCGTGCTGCATTAATCATCCTGACGACAGACGGAATTTCGGTTTGTTTAGGAATTGGCTTTTTGTCCCGGGCGCTTTCAAGGCCCTCCATGTCAGCGAACAGCCCGCGTTCAATCAAGGCGGAAACCTGGTTCGCATTATTGATCACAAAGCCTTTGCGCAATAACAGGCCACCATCACTGCCATACACATCCCATTGCAATGACTGCCCGATCACAATATCTGAAATTGAAATCCGTCTATTCGCCATTCATCACCTCGATCAATAATGCTGCACTGCACCCAAGAATAGACGCCATATGGCGGCATATAAATTACATTCCGTGATCGTAGCAGATAATTTCGCAGACCCAAAATGTCGATGCCATGGCGTTTTTCCTCGAATAAAAACGGACGCAAGGCACGAGGCAAGAAATTCACAACAGCTTAGATCGTAATGCGCCATCCAAGTCGATTCAGCATCCACATCAAAGCCCAGAACAGGCCAGTGAAAGCGGCAGCAAAGGCGAAAGAGGAAAAACTCTCGCCGAAATATGGCACGAGAGGTGCCGCAAAAAATTGTTGGTAGATGGACTGCCCCCAACCCGTCGCTGCCAAACCACAAGTGACCACCCACGACCCAGCATATGCCGCTATCGCATTCACACCAAAACTACGGCCTAGCGCTGGCCAACCACGCAGATCTATCGATCTGTGAGCCAGGCTCATGCATAGAAAAGCAAAACCACCAGTCCACAATACAAAAGTCGGTGTCCACAATTGTTTATTTAAAGGCAGATAGCCCGAAGCCAAATGCGCAAGCAGCACAGCGACAACGCCAGCTTGCCACAAGCGCTGCCCCCGCCCTGAACGCAGCCAGGCGCCCGCTTGCAAGCCAAGCAATACTGTTGCAATCGATGGTAGTGTGGAGAGTATGCCTTCTGGATCATGCGCCAGACCGGTGACGGGATTAAAGCTATACGCGAATTTTCCTAGCAAGAGAGTATCGACTCTATCGACCACATTCAGATCCGGCTGAAAAGGACCGCCCGCGCTTAGTACCGCTGTATAGGCGAGCAAGATAGCGACGAATAGCATCCATTTCGTCTTAACGCTACACACATGGATGGCGATCAGTCCGACGATCACAAAACAAATCCCTATCCTTTGCAATACGCCCATCAGCCGGAAATTTCGCCCGGGAATAAGCCACTCTGCAATCAGATGTAAAGCAACGCCCAAGAAAAATATACGAACACCGCGCCAAAAAACGGCGTACGTTAACTCAGCCAAATTCGCTCCACGCTCCAACTTGGGCGCCAAAGCCAGATGCAGTGAAACGCCGACGATCAACAAAAAAAATGGAAAAATAAAATCGGCTGGCGTGCAGCCATTCCATTCCGCGTGTTCAAGCCACGCATAAACATGCGCCCAGTCACCGGCATTATTCACTATCAACATCGCGGCTACCGTTAAGCCACGCAGTGCATCAATCGATGAAAAACGAAGAGTGTTTTGCATGCCTTACCTTATAAATTTATACGCATTTTCTGAAGTCAACACTAGCCCCAAATTAAGAGTTAATTCATATTCTTGATTGCCATCACCATCGCCTTCAACTTTAATGCAAGCCTAAAGGCAAGTCCGAAAGCAGTAATACCACCTTACTTTTCTTGACGGTATTTTCATAAAAACGAGGGTTTCAAAAAAAATAGAATAAAAAATGAATTCAAGGCTAAATTCATTCACATTTTAAAATATTTTAAGACAATTATTCACCATGCATTCGTCAAATACCTGAATACTTTCACATTACTGGCATTTAAGTGGCATTAATAATACAAAACCAGTTGACCTCAATTACGCAGCCTAGTATGTTGTAGGCTACGCGGTGAAATTGAACTACTTCAAGCTTTTTTCCGCGTCACGGCACAACACTCACAAGACCATTAACGAGACCTTTCCATGACATCTGAAAATACCAGTCCGCGCCACCCCTTGTCTTGGGTACCGACCCTGTATTTTGCCGAAGGCCTGCCGCTGTGGGTGGTATTAATTGTAGCTGGCGTGATGTTCAAAAGTATGGGGATTTCCAACGAACAGATTGGCCATTGGACTGGCACTTTAGTTCTAGCATGGGCGTTCAAGCCCCTTTGGAGCCCGCTATTGGAGACCTCCAATAACAAACGTTTATTCGTGGTCTTGTTTCAAATGATAGGCGGTGTGGCATTGGGACTGATTGCCTTGTCGTTGCAACTACCCAATTCCATCGCCATTACTGTGGCACTACTCGGTGTGATTGCGCTGGCTTCTGCCACCCATGATATTGCCGCGGATGGCTTGTATATTGCGAGTCTGTCGACCAAACAGCAAACCGCCTTCGCCGGCTGGCAAGGGGCATTTTATAACGCCTCTAAATTTGTTATTTCAGGCGGCCTGGTGGTACTGGCCGGTGATTTGCAAACCAAGATGAAACTGCCACCGGCACAAGCCTGGTCTATTATTTTCGCTATCATGGGTATAGGTTTAATCGCACTCGCGGTTTACCATCTATGGGCTTTACCAGGTAATCCCATCAATCACAAGACACCGACCTCGATCAAAGAAGGATTCGCGACTTTGCACGAAGTGATTGTCGATTTTTTCAAGAAACCCGGTGTATTGTTGGGTATCGTCTTTATTTTGCTGTTCCGCGCCGGTGAAGCACAAGTCTCCACCATTGCGCCTTTGTTTTTATTAGATACGCGCGCGGCAGGCGGATTGGGGTTAACTACCGCACAAGTTGGCTGGGCATACGGTGCTGCCGGCACCATCGCCTTCATTGTTGGCAGTATTACCGGTGGTTATTTTGCCGGCTGGTTAGGCCTGCGTCGTAGCATGGTGTTCCTCATCATCGGCATGAATTTCCCGAACCTCGCCTTTTTCTTTTTATCGACCACCATGCCAAGCAATTTGACGATTATCACCAGCGCGATTTTTATTGAAAACTTTGGATTTGGTTTTGGCTTTGTTGGCTTGATCTTATATATGATGCAAGTGCTGTCGGTCGGTAAATATCAAACCGCGCACTATGCTTTTGGTACCGGTTTCATGGCATTGGGCTTAGTTTTGTTCCGCACTTTCAGCGGCGATATTCAAACAGCGCTCGGTTATAAAAATTTCTTTTTATGGGTAATAATTTCAGCGATCCCTGTATTACTACTTTCGCTGTGGATAGTGCCGAAATCGAAAGAAGAAAATGTGACAACGGAATCAGCAGCGCAAGCGAATGCCAACCTGGGACACTCACTTGAAGTCTAATATCAGAGATACTGCAAAAGTATTCCCAGACTCACGCCGAAGATGCTGGCGCTAATCTGAACTACGTGAATTAACGATTCTCACGGGCATGCCAAATACGGAATCTTCTTTGATTTCTCGTCGTGTTCGCTGCGTTCGCCGTGTTTAATTCATGGTTTTTTCTTTGATTAAGGTTCAGTTCAAACGTCGGCAAGCGATACCAGAAACATCAAACAAATGGCAGCGCGATGCCGGCAAAGTTACTTGAATTGTGTCTCCAGTTTTGACGCTAGCAGTATCCATCGCCAGCTTGACTGCGACCGTACTCGCTTCGCCTTCGAGTCGCGCATACACGACAGAAGCATCACCTAGATGTTCGACAAAATTCACCTGCAACTTCAGTCTATTTTCGTCATCACTGCTACCCAGTAACATGTGCTCGGCACGACAACCCAAGCTGACGTGATCACCTATCTGCAAGTCCTGCGCTTGCACGGCAACGCTAAGCTCGCTGCCATCGCTGACGCGCACTCGCACTGCTTGCTCTTTCAATGCAATGACTTCTGCCTTGAATAAATTCATTTTCGGCGCGCCGAGAAAGCCAGCAACAAATAAATTCCCGGGTCTGTCATACAGATCCAGAGGCGCGCCAATTTGCTCTATCCGCCCTGCGTTAAACACCACGATACGCTGGCCCAGAGTCATCGCCTCCACCTGATCATGGGTGACATAGATCATGGTGGTTTTTAATTCCTGGTGCAGCCTGCTGAGCTCGATCCGCATTTGCACACGCAGGCTGGCATCGAGATTCGAGAGCGGCTCATCGAATAAAAATAGCTGTGGTTTGCGCACGATGGCGCGCCCGATTGCCACGCGCTGACGCTGGCCGCCGGAGAGATCCTTCGGCTTGCGTTGCAACAGATGGCTGATCTGCAGAATGCTGGCCGCTTGTTGTACCGCCTGATCGACCTGCGCCTTGGTTAGCTTTGCCATCTTCAGGCTGAACACCATGTTCTCGTAGACCGACATGTGTGGATACAAGGCGTAAGATTGAAACACCATGGCCAAGCCACGTTTGGCTGGCGCGATATCGTTGGAGAGGATGTCACCGATATGCAGCTCGCCGGCAGTGATCTGTTCCAGCCCAGCAATCATGCGCAAAAGCGTCGATTTACCGCAGCCAGAAGGGCCGACAAAGACCATGAACTCACCGTCTTGAATTTCAAGATCGATGGCATGGATGACCTTGCTGCCGTCGGCGTATTCCTTGCTGATTTTGCTGAGCTTTACGGATGACATGTTGGTTCCCCGCAAACGACGGCATGGCATTGGTGCGCATGGCGCACCCTACAGATAATACAGGCGCGGTGTTTGTGCACTAATTTAGATCTGAATTCAGGCATAAAACGTCGCCACCGGCATCACACCATCGGCACTGACTTTACCAGCGAACCAATCTGCCGCTGCCTGCAAAGCGGGTGCCGCAGAACCGTAAGTAATCAAGGCTGGCGCTGCAATGTCCAGGGTTTGAAATGGGTTCCACAAGACCAGATGCAAATCCGGTGTCCAGGTGCGTCTGGCATGCTCGCTGTAACGCAGCCGTATGGTCGAGGCAAGGATCACAAAGCGGCCATCGTCTGGCAGACTGCTCCAGTCGAATGTACTTTCTTTGGCGAAGGTAGTCACTTCTACCTGGTAGACTAAACTCAACATGGCCGCGACTTTTGCTGCAGTCACGCCCGCTTCGGAAACCCCATCACTCACCACATCGGCGCTAATCACCAGACGCACTTTGCTGCCGGCAGCAGGTGCCTTGGGCGAAAGATGTGCCGTCAGACCGCGCTGCCATGCCTTCAACATCAGCGCTGCATCGTCAAGCTCAAGGTCTGCGGGATAAGGGCTAGGCTGGCACGGATATTCTTGCGTCAGCCTGGACACGCGTGCCAATTTTTGTTGTAAGCCAGACTGCGTTATCTGCCCCGCTTCGATGGCGGCGCTGAGCGCATCCAGTGTGTCCAATTGCGTTTCGGTGGTACCCAAGGCCATGACCATATCTGCACCCGCAGCCAGCGCCCGCACTGCCGCATTGCCCACGCCGTAGCGCCCGGCAATCGCATGCATATCCATGCCATCGGTGATCACCACACCTTGATAATTCCACTCATCGCGCAAGATGCCGGTGAGGATTTTTTCCGACATGGTGGCCGGGTTTTCCGCATCCAATTGCGGGTACACGATATGCGCCGTCATCATGGCTGGTGCGGCTGCTGTGCCGCGGGCGGCGGCCATTTGAAACGGCGCCAGTTCCAATGCATCGAGCTCGGCGCGTGATTTATCTACTGTCGGCAAATCCCGGTGCGAATCGACATTGGTGTCGCCATGGCCCGGGAAGTGCTTGACGCAACAGGCCACGCCTTCCGATAGGCTGCCATCCATCCAGGCCAGCGCCAATGCCGTAGCTTTCTTCGGATCAGAGCCAAACGAACGCTCAGAAATCACTGGATTATCGACGTTATTATTTAGATCCAGCACCGGCGCAAAATTCCAGTTAAAGCCCAGCGATTTGACGGCACGCGCAACCGCAGCACCGACCTCACGCGACAAAGCCGTATCATTGCTGGCACCGAGTGACATTGCAGCCGGCGGTTGCGGCACCCAGGTAGCACGCACCACAGCGCCGCCTTCCTGATCAATAGCGATCAATGCCTCTGGCCCCATGACCGCGCGCAAATCCGCAGTAAATTTGCTCAGCTGCTCAGCGTTCAGCATATTTTGCCGAAACAGGCAGACCGCGCGGATATGGTGCGCACGCAAAAAATCCGCCATCTCTGCACTTAATTCTGTGCCCGGCATACGTATCATAATCAACTGACCGGCGATTTTTCTCGCGGTTGTTTTGTCAATTTTTTCTTTTGTCATTTCACTGCTCCATCCATGCCACGCATAAAAAAGCGTTGGGTAAATAAAAACGCCACCAAGATCGGCGCGACTGTCAATATGGTACCGGCGGCGATCACGCGCGTGCTGCTGCCGTAAGTGCCGCGCAGATAAAGAATGCCTGCTGACAAAGGAAAATCTTCCGGTTTGCTGATCACTAGCGAAGGCCAGATATAGTCATTCCAGGCCTCTACCGCCGACAAGATGCCGACTGTCGCCAGCCACGGGGTAATCAAGGGCAGCACGATCTTCCAGAAAATTATCAGCTCGCTGGCGCCATCGACACGCGCTGCATCGATCAGGTCTTGCGGCACTTCGTCAAAAGCCTGTTTCAGCAACAGTATCGAGACCGCAGTCACGATATTCGGCAGGATTACGCCGGTATAAGTATTCACCAGTCCGATCTTGGTCATGGTAATAAAGTTGACCAAGAAATTCACTTCGGAAGGCAAGATCATGGTCGCCAAGATCAAGCCAAACACCAGCTTACGTCCGCTAAAGCGCATGCGCGATAAAGGGTAAGCCGCCAGCGAACAGAGCAATAATTTCCAGCACACGGTCGAGACTGTAATCAGCAAAGAATTTTTATAGAATGCGACGATAGGAATCACCCGGAACACTTCAATAAAATTGTCCAGGGAAGCCGCCTGTGGCATGAACGATGGTGGGAACTCGAAGATGTTTCCTTGGGTAGAAATCGCTACGACGAAGGTCCACCAGAATGGGAAAACGCATAAGGCGGCCAGCGCCAGCAAGATGCTGTACTGCAGCAAGATGCGCGGTAAGCGAACTAATGACGGTAGTTTCATTGGCATCATTCAAACACCACTACGTCATTCCCGCGTAGGCGGGAATCCAGTCGTATCGAAGGCACTGGATCCCCGCCTACGCGAGGATGACGAGACAAAGATTGCACTGTATTTATTTCAGTTACTGATGAGTCGGGTTTCATTTTTCGCCTAACGATGGCGTGGTTTGAGATAGCGCAGACACAGCACGGCAATAGCTATGCAACCGAGCGAAACCACAAAACTGGCCGCGAGGCCACGCGGTAATTTCAAGTGTTTCAAGCCTTGATCGTAGGCGTAGTATAAGGCGGTAAAAGTGGAATTCATCGGCCCGCCTTGCGTTAATACATCGACTTCCTGATACGCTTTCAAGGCCGCCAGCACCGACATAATCGTGCACACCATGATGGTAGGAAACAGCATCGGCACGGTGATCTTCCAGAAGCGTTGCCACACATTCGCGCCATCCAAAATCGCGGCCTCTTGCATCTCTGCCGGGATGGATTGCAGAGCCGCCAAATACATCACCATATACCAGCCAAGACCGCGCCACAGGGAGACAAACATAATCGCAAAGAGTGCAATCGCATCGTCTGACAGCCAGCCGACCGGTGCATTGATGGCGTGCAGCTTGAGCAAAATATAATTCAATGCACCCTGCTCATGAAACATAAAACCCCACATGATGCCGACCACCGAAACTGTCGTCACTACCGGCACATAATACGCAGCACGAAAAAGACGAATGCCGGGCAATTGGGTATTCACCAGCACCGCCAGCGTGATGGCGCCGATCTGGATAAACGGCACGATCAGCAAGAACAGCACCGAGTTTTTTAAGCCGGTCAGAAACATATCGTTATTGAAGATATAGCGGTAATTGTCCAGCCCGACCCAATGCGTCGTTCTGACCAAACTGAAATCCGTCATCGTCAAATACGAGCCGAACAGCACAGGCCAGAACGAGAATAGCGCCAGCAGGATGATCGCAGGTGCCAGGAACAGATAGGCGAGCAGACCATGTTGTTGATTGAAGCGGCGCAGATAGCTCATTTTATTTGCCTAGCTTGCTCAAGCAATTTGCGATCCCAGATCACAACCGCCTCATCCAAGGCCAGCTTGATATCGCGTTTGCCGGTCACGCCAGCCTCGACCGCCTTGACCAGAAAACGGCGCAATTCATCGTAGTCTTCGATTCCTGCAACATACAGGCTGCGTGAATTATTCATCGACCTTGCCGCGACCGCCTGCGCCTTTTCTGCTGCAGCGGCGTCTAATGGGAGTTGCTGAAAATACGGATCGCCCAATGCCTTGATCGTGGTCGGCATCACGTTGGCGTTTTTGGCAAATGCCAGCTGATTCTCGTCATTGGTTAAGAACTGGGCAAACTTGGCAATTGCCGGCATCGCCTTTGTCTTCACGCCCTTGGGTACCGCAAAATTAAACATCCAGCCTCCATCCGCGATGTCGGTCGGGCCGACCGGTGCCGGGAAAATATCGGTCTGCGCATAGATTTCTTGAGAGTCGGCCTGGATACGGCGCAAGGCCGTTGGTGCGCTCACCATCATGCCAAGCCGGCCACCGAGATACGCGTCTACTACGGCCGGGAAATTATCTTCGGCGAACAGTTTGTCTTTCAAAAAACCATTGGCCGCATAAGTGTCGGCTAGCTTTTTCACCAACGCGACATGGACAGGAGAATTAAAAATCGCCTTGCCATTCTTAAACAACTCCAGACCTTGCTGCATCATGAAACCATCGATTTTACCCAAGGCTGGCGCGTACCCTGCCTTACCAGTCTTTGCGGCAATCTGCCTGGCGTAGGACAGCAGTTCATCCATATTTTTCGGCGCGACAGTTAAACCGGCGGCAGACAAAATTTTCTTATTGTAGGCGATGACGTTGACATTGCTGTAGTGTGGAAAACCGTAAATATGCCCATTGAATCGCATGTCATCAAGCGCACCCTTGGTATAGACACTCGGTTGTGCCATTAAAGATTCGACCGGCTCGATCAAGCCATCGCGCGCCAATTCTTCGGCCCAGGGCACACTCAGATTCACCAGGGATGGCGGAGTGCCTGCGGCGATTGCCGTAATTAGTTTGAGTTGCAGGATATCCCAGGGGAAATCGACCCACTCAATTTTTACATCGGGATTTTGTACTTCATATTTTTTAACTAGCGCTTGAAAATATGGGATGAACTTGGGTTTTAAGCTCATGGTCCAGAATTCGATTTTTTCTGGCGCTGCGGCTTGCGTTGATGGTGACCATGCCATTATCAACAGCAATAAAGTGCAGCTGAAGATGTGACAAATAAAATGTCTGAAACCCATCATTTCTATTCCGGTAGAGGTCGTGTCCAACTCTATTAACTACACAATTATTCGCACCATACTCTGGCACGCCGCATTTGATTTCCGTCATTCCCGCGCAGGCGGGAATCTAGTTCGTACATCACGCACAGCGTCGATATCGGCGCGCTTCGCACGATGATTCTTCTGGATTCCCGCCTGCGCGGGAATGACGTTAACGAATATTCTGAGCGTGGTATTGAATTAGACTGTCAATTGGTCTTAGTCACTTTACTCAAATGGCGTGGCTTATCCGGATCAAGACCACGCGCAATCGACAGGTTCGCTGCCATCACATAAAACGCCTGAATTGCAGCAATCGGATCTAGGTCTGGTGTGGCCGTGGTTGGCAATGTAAGATTGCGCTCACTGACATCGGCAGGCGCTGCCAACAGCACATTCGCACCGCGGCCACGCATCTCTTCCGCCAGACTGATCAAGCCAGCCTGTGTAGGTCCACGGGTGGCAAAAATCAGCAAAGGATAACCATCATCAATCAAGGCCATTGGGCCGTGCTTGATCTCGGCGCCGCTGAAGGCTTCTGCCTGTATCACCGAAGTTTCCTTAAATTTCAGAGCGGATTCCAGAGCCACCGGGAAGCTAATGCCACGCCCGACCACCATGATCCGCGATGCAGGCGCCAGTACTTCTATAGCGTTCGACCAGTCTAGCCGCGTTGCCGCATCCAGCGCTTCCGGCAATTGTTCGATTGCAGACAAAAACTCCGCATCGTTTTGCCAGTGTCCTGCCAGCCGCGCACCCGCGACCAAAGAAGTGATAAAACTCTTGGTGGCGGCAACACTTAATTCGGGGCCAGCATGTAGCGGCATGGTCCACTCGGCACTTTGCCCTAGCGGAGAATCGGCCACGTTAACCAAGGCAACGGTAGTCGCACCACCTTCACGGAAATAACGAATCGGTTCGACCACGTCAGGGCTCTGCCCCGATTGTGAAATCGCAATCGCCAGTGCATTTTGCGCATGCAAAGGTGACTTATTTAATGTCACCAAAGACATCGGCAAAGACGCGACTATCCGCCCCAGGCGCGACATAATCAGGTACGCAGCGTAGTTAGCGGCATGATCAGAACTGCCTCGTGCGATGGTCAACACCGAGGTCGGTGGGTTATCTCTCAGATGTTTGCCAAGCGCGACGTAGCGCTCGCTATCCTGGGCCAATTGTTTTGCAACGAACTCCGCTGAGGAACAGGCTTCCTTAAGCATCTTTGAGGTCAATTTTTTCTCCTTCTATATAAACGGCAATCAGGTTCAGCGCACGGTCGAACACCACCATATCGGCATAGCAATCAATCTGCAGGCGACCACGTTCGGTTAAGCCAAGAAAATCCGCAGCGTAAGTCGAGACGCGCCTGGATGCATCGGCCAGATCGAGGCCTATGCTGATCAGGTTACGCAAAGCCTGATCCATGGTTAAGGTGCTTCCCGCCAAAGTGCCATCGGCCAGGCGCACGCCGCCCAGGCACTTATGCACTACCTGCCTGCCGAGCATATATTCGCCATCGGGCATACCGGAAGCGGCAGTCGAATCGGTCACGCAATACAACTTAGGAATCGCGCGCATGGCGGCACGAATCGCACCGGGATGTACATGCAATAAATCGGGAATGAGCTCTGAAAATTCGGCATGCGCCAATGCCGCACCTACCATGCCGGGGGCACGGTGATCCAGCCGTGACATGGCGTTATACAAATGGGTAAAACCGGTCGCTCCATTTGCCAATGCGGCCACGCCATCTTCATAGGTACCTAGCGTATGGCCTAGCTGTACACGGATGCCCATTTCGGTTAATTCGCGCACCAGCTGCAGATGGTTATCGACTTCAGGTGCCACGGTAATCAATTTGATCGGTGCGATGGCGTTGAGATTTCTCACTTCTTGCAACGAGCCATCATGCGCAAAATCAGGCTGCGCGCCGAGTTTACCGGGGTTGATATATGGCCCTTCCAGATGCACACCAAGCACGCGTGCAGCGCCAGGACTGCGTTGCTGGCAAACAGCTTGCATCGCCAGCAATGCCTGCTCAAGATCAGCCAGAGGCGCAGTCATCGTGGTCGCCAACATGCTGGTGGTACCGTGCTGCGCATGCATACGGGAAATGACTTCGATAGCGCCGCCCGCCTCCATCGTGTCTTTGCCGCCAGCACCATGCACATGCAGATCGACAAAACCGGGCAAAATGTAATGCTCTTGATTCGATGCAGGATCGACTGCTGACCCGTTGATAGCCAGAATTTTTTCCGCGAACTCTAGCGTACCGTTTACCCATCCAGCTGGCGTCAATATATTGCCTTGCACGTTCATCTAAACAGCTCCACAACAAAATCATAATAATCGCTGCGGCAATACGAGTGCGTTAACTCTATGGCTGCCCCAGTGGATGAATACCCGACACGGGTAATAAATAACATGGCAGCACCTTGCTTCAGTCCGGCGAGTTTGGCTTGCTCTGCCGTTGCATTCACCGCACGGATATGCTGCAAGGCGCGCTTAGGCGAGCCGCCATGCGCATCTAAAAAACCATACAGGCTATCTGTCACCAATTTCGGATTGGGCAAATATTCCGTCGGGACTGTACTGCTCTCAATTGCCATGACAACGTTATCTGCGGTACGCAAGCGCTTCAAGCGCGACACAGTAGTGTGTGGCGAAAGCCCTAGCGACAAAATCTCTTCAGGTGAAGCCACGCCGGTTTCGCGTGAAAGCCATTGCGAGCCAGGTGCAAAACCACGTTGACGCAATTCTTCACTAAAGTTAGTCAGGCGCGACAAGGGTTGTTCGAGCTTGGGAGTGATATAAGTGCCCGAGCCGTGCTTACGGTTTAGCAAGCCGCGCTCACATAACATGTCGATTGCTTTGCGTGCGGTGACGCGAGAAATCTCTAGTGTCTCGGACAGCACGCGTTCAGATGGCAGCGCCTCATCTGGTTGCCAGAAGCCACTGCTTATTCCATTCGCGAGCTTATTCGCCAATTGCAAATACAAAGGCGTAGAACTATCACTGTCAGGCTTGAAATCAATTATTTGCGCTAGCATCTTTAACCTTCAGAAAGACATTTCAAAAAATGGTTCTTGATTAGAATCAGGGCACCAGAAGCGGAGTCGCCTTCTGGTTTGCTCACACGTTTTGCTAAATTTTGCGGCAAGTACAACAGCGTAGGATCAGCTAATCCACCACACAGGGCGATTGGCAAAGCGCCGGTACGATCCAGCGCCTGCGCCATTTTTTCCACCTCTATGCCCGCAGCCAGCATAATCTCGTTGGCCTTTGCCACACTGGCGGCATACTCGATTACGAATGGAGCCAACTGCGCATACTTTGTTTGGTTCGCCGATGCCAGCCAGTTGAAAACTGCATCACGGCTGCCACCGCAGTGGTCGATCAAGGCAAACGAAAAATCGTCGCCAGCACTGCGGCCATCCAGCACATGCTGGACATGGTTAATCGCCCTTAAGCCTAGCCACGCACCACTAGCTTCATCACTAGACGGAAAGCCCCAACCGCCAACTTCGCGGCGGCTGCCATCCGCCAACATCACCTCACCGACACTGCCGGTACCAAGGGCAATAATCACACCGGGTTTGCCCTGATGTGCACCCAATAATGTAGTGCCAGCATCGGTTTCCAATACTAGTTGCGCAAATCCAGGGTCTTTTGCAGTAAAATCCTCTGCCCAATGTTTATTGTTGACACCAGCCAGACCGCAACCAAGGGCGATCTCACTTAACACAGGGGCGGATAAATCAGCAGAAGAAAACGCAAGCTTTATCGCAGCAAGAATGGCCAGCCATGCTGGTTCGGCACCATGCATCAGACCAGAAGGCCCGGCACTGCCACGACCCAAAACCGCCCCGTCGACAGCGGCCAGGATCACCCGGGTTCCGGTACCGCCGCCATCCACTCCGATCAGGTATTTGGGTTGTTTTTTCACTTCGCGATCCATCTTTATTTTGCTCAATTCGCTGTTCAATTACCCTCAAAGAGAAGGTGATAGAACACTGTAAAGTTTTCCTTAGTGGTTGTCAATAGGTATTTAAGTGGTATCTATTATATTTTTTTGCTAATTTACAGAAAAAAACCGTTACGAGCACAAAACAGAAATCTAAAAAAATGGCGGAGCAACATGCGCTCCGCCATCGATCGGCAATCATCAGTTAATCATCACACACAGAAATCGACGACCAATTGATGAGGCGATCACATTACATTTTAGCGCGCAATGTCAGATAGAACTGACGTCCACTTTGATACATAGAACGTGGTTGGTTTTCGTTCAAAGCGTAGTACTTGAGCTTAGGGTTATTCAGATTTTGCATATCCAGCGCAAGGCTGTAATTTTCGCTGATCTTATAACCGAACGATGCCGACAAAGCGCCGGTTGCAGCTTGCGAGAACGCAGTTGCACGATCTAAACCACTATAAAAAGCCGAACGTGCACTATACGAAAGACGTGCATTAAAACGATCGTCTTCATAGTAGCCGCTGAGGTTATAAGTGTGCTTGGATGCACCAACTACATCTTTGCCATCTACGTCTTTTGCGTCAGCATAGGTATAGTTTGAAGAGAAGCCAAAATGCTCGGCAATTGGCATCTCATACGCTAACTCTAAGCCTTTAACTTTTGCACTAGTATTGACTGGAACCGATAAAACATAAGGAACCATAGACCCTTGTGGCGTCTGCGAGGAATAAGTCAGGTAACTCTTGTTGACTTGTCCCAGACCAACGTAGCTGGTCAGATCCATGTAATACAAACTGGCAGATGCGAGTGAACGCGGCGCGAAATACCATTCTAGTGACATGTCGAAATTATTCGAACGTATCGGCTTAAGATCAGGATTTGCACCACTTCCACTACCAACGCCACCGACTACTGCTGGCGGCGACAGGCTAATGGCACTAGCTAAAGCGCCGAAGTCAGGACGTGTCATCGTTTTAGACAGTGCCACACGGCCGACCAGATCCTTGCGCAGATCAAATCGCAGATTGGCACTAGGCAAGACATCGTTATAAGTATTTTCGCTAGTCATACGAACGAACGGGCCAAATAATGAAGTAGTCACCGCACCTGGTGCGCTAGCATCCGCAGCAAATGGCAATGTCACGCTTTCTTTAGTTTGCACCAGACGCAGCCCGATATTTCCACTCCAGCCTTCACCTTCCATATTTGCCTGGGCAAATGCAGCCGATGTCTTTTCACTTAATTTAAACTCAGAAGACCAGTTCTCACGTGAACCATCTGTCGGACGATTAGCAAAGGCATTGTTATATTGCGCCAGTTGCGCTGCTGTGTAATACCAGACATTGTTTGGAAAACCATTACCTAAGCCGGCACCAAAATTGGACGGATAATTAACCGTACCGTGCGGCTGATTTGCCACATCATTCGCCGATTTCGTACCAACTGGGCACCAGTTAGCCTGGCTCCAGTCAAAAGGTTTGTTACTGCCATCAGCAGCCTTGCAGCCTGGGCCCTGATTATTTACAAAGTCATTGTTACGTTTATGCTCAGTTGCGCGGACACCAAATTTCAAAGTGGAAAAGACGCCTTGATTGAGTGCGTATTCACCATCTAATTTAAGCCATGATTCCTTATCATTGACATGAACTTGCTGATCGCCGAATATCCATCCCAAGCCCGCATCGCCACGTTGAGCATTGTTGGTCGTACCCAGATTCCAAGCGGTCGCGCTATTAATGCCATGCATAGTGTAGCCCGCGCCTGAACCCACACCAATATTCCATTCAGCGACGTCTTGCGTATTGGTCGAGCCTTGCCCCTTTGATGTCCCTACTTGAGCATTAAAGCGCAAACTATCACTGGCACGCCAGTTAGCTTCAGCACTGATGAAATTACTTTCAGAACCAGCATCAGGGCGAGAAATTTGATCGTACACGCCATACTGTGTTCCTGCTACACCAGTCCAATTAGCACTCGTCAATGTCTTCACGCCATTCGAGGTATTCACTACGTAACCAGCATCAGGTGCCTGGCCCGCGCCACCATTGATGAAGTGACTGCCCCACATCATGTAGTTGCGGTTGTAGTTTTCCGCTTCCAGCTTGGATGCAAAGCCAGTGAAATCAACACTGAAATCTTTACTCGGTTTAAATTGCAAATCGATCAAGCCGCCAGTACGTTTACGCTTTTGCTCAAACAATGCTGCACCAAGCAAACCAGGGTAATACGCGCCAGCCAGATCAGGATTGGATAGAGCAATCTTACTGCCTGCAGCAATTTGTTCGTAACCCAAAATTTCCTGACCATCGCGACGCAGGCTACGCTTTTCAGAGAATGCCTGCAGCATAATGCCAACAGTGTTGGTGTCGTTCTTGTAATTCACGAGTGCGCTAAACTGAGGATCGCTGGCCTTAGGCAAATCAGCATACACAGCACCGAGAGTCACTTCACCGGTAAATTGTTTCTTGAAATCCAATGGCTTGCGTGTCACGATGTTGACGGAGCCAGCAACGCCGCCTTCGACCAGACTGGCTTCGGAACTCTTATGCACTTCAACCCGGCCAACCAATTCTGAAGGCAACAGGGTGTAACTGATACTCCGGCCAACGCCGGCGCCACTTTGATTCAAGACAAACCAGTCACCGGCAGCCATATTGTGGCCATTGATCAATGTTTGAGTAAGGCTAGGATTAGTGCCACGCATACTGACACGGTCATTTTCATCGAAACCACCTTCATTGCCGCTGGCAGAACTGGTGGTTACGCCAGGTACGCGCGCCAAAGTATCAGCGACGTTTTTATCCGGCATCTTACCGATATCTTCAGCGGTAATTACCTCCATATGCGATTCCGCATTTCGCTTTTGGCTCAACGATTTTTCCATCGCAGCACGAACGCCAGTCACAATAACTTCCTGCGTATCCTCTTTCGCGATTTTTTTTGTGTCAGCCTGTTGCGCCTGCGCCGTCATTGAGACACTCAACACCAACAAGCCAACTGCCGTTGCGATAGGTGTAAGGTTAGATGTAAAAGATTTTTTCATGTACTCCCCCAAAATTTAAAAAAACGTCCAGATGCTCCACCAGCTACCGTCAATTTCCCAAGTAACCAATGAAACGATTTTTAAAACTGCCGAATAAGTCATTAATCTAAAATAACTTAAATACCACTTTTCCATCAAAATTTACTATTCTTAGCATTCTTGATAGTGCATTAAGTTTGACTTACGGCACTAGGTAAAAATGACCAAAAAAATAAACCGATAATTGAAAGACAAAATCGCATCGCTGCTCATTTCATCGCCTTTTTTTCAAAATAAGGCCTATCTAGTTTCAAGTTTTTATTTAGAAAATTTTGAATTGAGGCCACTTTAAAGTCAGTAAATTGGACTGTCAATAGGTATTCATGTGGTATTGCACATTTCATGATTGGTATCATGAAACCGAATTAACTACCGCTTACAACTACTTGTTTAACATGGAGTTATTTAATTTTTTGAAGATGGTTTTGTCGCAACTGGACTGATGGCGATTTACAACATGGGCATGACCACTTTGCATTTTCATGAAAAATAACTCATCAATGCCAGTAATTAAAGTGGTATTTGTCTGGCATTAAATACTTCAAACGGAGTTTCACTCGTCAACTTTCGGAATATTTTCTACCAGATTGGCCAAGCCAGCACTCGTAATCACATTCGACTTACCGGGCTAGACTACATGTAGCTTGAAAAAACCATCAAAACTTTAGCAATAGTGTTTTCAAAATAAACATATTTTTGAATTGTAAATTTCGATTGGTAGTAAGGTCTACTGCGTAAGTTAAATTGAGATTTTCCAGTGCAAATAAAAAGGCCAGCACTTTATACAAAGTGCTGGCCTTTTTTATTTGCATCGACGAATCAATCAAGCTTTGCTGCATGCTCCCGCGTCGCGTGGAACACCACTTCAGGCCAGCGCTCTTGCGTCAAGCGTAAATTCACGCCAGAGGTAGCAAGGTAGGCCATGTTGCCGGCCGCATCATGTGCCAGATTATGGCCTGCGCTGGAACGTTCAAAATCGGCCAGCATTTTTTTATCTTCGCAGGTTACCCAGCGCGCGCTGCTGATGCTGGTGCCTTCAAATACCGCATCTACGCCGTACTCGTTTTTGAGGCGACTGGCAACCACTTCAAACTGCAAGACACCGACCGCACCGAGCACTAAATCACCACTGTTGACTGGCTTAAATACTTGCACTGCGCCCTCTTCACCCAACTGCTGCAGACCCTTTTGCAACTGCTTGGTTTTCATCGGATTAAGAATGCGCGCGGTACGGAAAAAATCTGGCGCAAAGTACGGAATGCCGGTGAATTGCAAGAATTCGCCTTCAGAAAAACTGTCGCCAATCTGCATATTGCCGTGATTCGGCAAACCGATAATATCGCCTGCGTAAGCCTCTTCGACTTGCTCACGACTCGAGGCCATAAACGTGACCACCGACGAGACCTTGATCTCACGATTCAGGCGTAAATGCTTGAGCTTCATGCCGCGTTCAAAACGACCGGAACAGACCCGCAGGAAAGCGATCCGGTCGCGATGCGCCGGGTCCATATTCGCCTGGATCTTAAAGACAAAACCAGAGAACGGCACTTCCATCGGTTGCACTACGCGTACTGTCGCATCTCTTTCGCGTGGTGCTGGCGCCCAATCGAGCAAGGCATTCAGAATTTCGCGCACACCAAAGTTATTGATCGCGGAACCAAAGAACACCGGCGTTTGCGTGCCCGCCAAAACTGCATCCAGATCAAACGGATGGGAGGCACCTTGTACCAGTTCGATTTCCATTTTCAGCTGTTCAATTTCCAGCGGAAAAAGTTCGGCCAAGCGCGGGTTATTAATTCCCTTAAGCACTTCAAATTGCTGGTCTGCACGTTCGCTACCGGCGGCAAACAACATGATTTCATCTTTGAGAATATGGTAGACACCGCGGAACGTCTTACCCATCCCGATCGGCCAGGTCACCGGTGCGCACTGGATCTTCAGTACCGATTCCAACTCATCGAGTAATTCCAGAGGATCACGCGTCTCACGGTCCATCTTATTCACAAAAGTGATGATCGGTGTATTGCGCATGCGGCAAACATTGAGCAGCTTGATAGTCTGCTCTTCCACGCCTTTGGCAGCATCAATCACCATCAAGGCAGAATCGACTGCGGTCAAGACGCGATAGGTATCTTCAGAGAAATCCTGATGGCCTGGCGTATCAAGCAAATTCACCACGTGATCGCGGTATTCAAATTGCATGACTGAACTGGCAACCGAGATACCGCGCTGCTTTTCAATCTCCATCCAGTCAGAAGTTGCATGGCGGCCACTTTTACGCGCCTTAACCGTGCCAGCCAGCTGAATTGCGCCTGAAAACATCAGCAACTTTTCAGTCAATGTTGTTTTACCAGCATCAGGATGAGAGATAATGCCAAAGGTACGGCGACGTGCGACTTCTCGAGTAATTTGCTCACTGGAAACAGTTTTAATTACTTGCTGGTCTGCAGTGAAGTCGGAAGATTCTTCTGTGGGTTCGATAGTAGTCATTTCGGCCTAGCCAGAAAATTTTAGGAAAGCCGAACAGTTTAACGCTTATTGACATGTAAGTCGAATTAACGACTTTACAGCACGAGAAAATCACCGCAAAATGATTGCGGAAGTAATAGCATTTATTTATTGCAGCTAAAAAAGGGTGGCAATGTTTTACGTTAAGCGGGTGCAAAAAAAATCTGAAGTTGAACGACTGTATGCACTGAGATATCAAGTGTATTGCAATGAAAAAATGTTTCTTGATGCGGCTGACTATCCCGACGGCCTAGAACATGACGAATATGATAGTTCAGCAATTCATTTGGGCGCCTATGGATCAGGAGACACCGTACTAGGATCATTAAGATTAGTCCGTTCAACCGAGATGCACTTCCCTATTTTTGAACATTGCAAGGTGGATGATCTCCCTACCGATGCTACGTCGCTAGAATTCGCAGAAATTTCTCGCTTGATGATCAGCAAACGTAAACGCTCTTCTGCACGCAGGGCGGATGCCCTACCCCCTTTTCACGTTGAAACACAGCGCAAGGATTTTAATGATTACGGCATTTCCACTTTATTGATGGAATTATTCCGCGTCATGTTTTCCTTCTCAAAACAACGCAACATCAAATACTGGCTTGCTGCGATGGAACCAAGTTTGATGCGTTTGCTGCAACGCTACAACTTTAATTTTCGCCCAATTGGACCGATGACCGATTACTACGGCCAAGTCGTCCCATGTATCGCATCATTGGCAGAAATAGAAAAACAAGTCGCTGAAAAAGATATGGATTTTTACCTGCAATTTGCCAAGCACATGACAGATCCAGCCGTAGGCGCCCTAGAAGAAACCATGTGGCCTCCTGAAGGATTTGTCATACCCACTTAACCGCTTTCCTGGCCTGCTTGAAATTCTAGCAAAACGCCCCAACTTAAAAACATCACTCTTCAACTTCACTTATTCACCTCACTTATTTACCTCACTTATCCACCTTACTAAGCACTAGGAAACCTCATGGCATTTTCTCCTTTTCGTCTGATAGGACAAGGCTTCAAATTCATCTGGCGCGCGCTTGATGTTGGACGACGATTCGTCCTGAATATGATTTTTCTGGCGATTCTTATCGTCTTGGCGATCGGCCTATTTTCTGGCGGCGGCAGAAAATTATCTGATAAGACAGCCTTAATCCTGGACTTAAAAGGCGCGTTGGTTGAGCAACACGCAGGCAGCGCCCGCGAATCCCTGCTCGCCGAAATACAGGGCGAGAGTAAGAAATCTACTCAATTGCGCGATATTTTGCAGGTCATGGACGCCGCCGCAAAAGACCCTAAAATCAGCAGTGTCGTGCTACTGCTAGATGAGATGGATGGCGCTGGCTTGCCGATGTTGCGCGAAGTCGCTGCGGCAATTGACCGCTTCAAAATCACCGGAAAAAAAGTCATCGCCTGGGGTTCTAGCTATGACCAAAAGCAATACTATTTAGCCGCCCACGCCAACGAAGTTTATCTGCACCCGATGGGGACAGTGATGCTGAGCGGCTTCGGTCACTATCGCAATTACTATCGCGATGCGCTCGATAAAGTCGGTGTAACAGTCAATTTAATGAAGGTCGGCACGTACAAGAGTTTTGCCGAACCGTATATCGCCAATGCGCCCTCGCCTGCAGCCAGCGAAGCGGAAAGTTTCCTGATCAATGCCATGTGGAAGACCTATACAGATGGCGTAGAAACCGCGCGCAAACTACCAGCAGGAGCGATCATGCAAGGCATCAATGACTTGCCGCAATTACTCAATGCTGCCGGTGGAAATATTGCAAAATTTGCGCTGAATAATAAATTGGTCGATGGTCTTAAAACCCGTGATGAGCTTCGTCAGTTGATGGTAGAAAAAGGCGCTAAAGACGAACACAATAAGAGCTTCAGACAAATTAACTTTGACGACTATCTGGCCAAACAAATCCCGCAATTTTTGGGCAATGCGGTAGGCGTGGTGGTGGCGTCCGGCGAAATAAGCGATGGCCAGGCTGCGCCCGGCGCTATCGGCGGCCTCTCCACCGCAAATTTAATCCGCAAGGCGCGCGAAGACGAACAAATCAAGGCGATTGTGTTACGTGTCGATTCGCCAGGCGGCAGCGCTTTTGGTTCAGAACTGATACGCAGGGAATTGGAACTCACGCGCCAGGCCGGCAAACCTGTGGTCGTTTCCATGGGCAATGTTGCAGCCTCCGGCGGCTACTGGATCTCGATGGCATCAGATGAAGTCATCGCCGATGCCGCCACCGTCACCGGCTCTATCGGCGTCTTCGCAATCTTCCCGACTGCAGATAAGGTCATTGAAAAACTCGGCGTCCATACCGGCGGCACTACCACGACCTGGCTGGCCGATTCTTTCAACCCTCTGCGCCCGATGAACCCACGCTTTGGTGAAGTCATCCAGTCAGGCATCAACAATATCTATATGGATTTCACCACCAAAGCCGCCGCAGCACGCAAGACCACGCAAGCCAAAATTGATGAGGTTGCACAAGGCCGGGTCTGGACCGGTGAGCAAGCCAAAGAACGCGGCCTGATCGACACCGTAGGCAGCTATGGCGACGCACTCAGATCCGCAGCCGGCCGCGCCAAGCTGGGCAACGATTACCGCATCACCTACATCGAGCGCGAGCCATCCAAGTTCGACCGCATATTTACGATGTTTGGCGGCAGCGCAACCAAGATACTCAACGAGCAATTCAAAATGGCTTTGGTGCCAACCGGCCTGCCACCAGCGGCAGCAACAGAAATCGCCAAAGAACTCGGTTGGTTAGCGGATATGAACAAGGGCGGTAAATCATTTATGGCGATGACGCATTGCCTGTGTACGCCGCCGTAAGTTGGGGCTAACTGTTTGAGGGTTTTGAGATCCCGGCACTTTTTATGAGTGTTGGGATTTTTTTTGGAGGTCGTTGATTTGCGGTTGCGGCGAATCAACAAAAATCATCACTGACAAAAATAGACTGAAAGGAGCCAGTCACGGTTGGATTAAAAATGATTTTCAATGGCAGGAAATTTGTGCGTTTAATCAAACGATGTTTTGAGACGATGGTTAGGTGCCTGCTGTTGACCGGAAGGCGTGTGAATCACGAACGCGTAATTCAAAGACGCAATTCTCACCTTCGTTACCGTTTGGTTAGAGCGTAGAAGCCATTTCCGCTCTTTATAGGTGACGATCTTTATCGCAAATTCACATGTGTTCACCCTACCGACTATCTTGCATTTATCCACTTTATGGCTGGCAGAAAGGTTGTCCTCTTGCGATTTTTACCCCGCATCGTCATGATGCTTCTTTACGCTGTCAGAGCCGCTCTTTATTCAGGCTCCTAGATTCACCCAGTGACATGGTTGGTTCCTTCAATTAAGTGGAACAACTTTTACTGGCGACTTCGTGTCGCGCTTGAATTTCCTATCCGTCCGCACGCACTGCACTGTGACAGTCTTAAGTCGTCGCGTCGATCCGTGGCTCAGCTTTACAGTGCCTGCCTAAATTCTTTGGTTTGTATCAAATAGTGTTTGTGTTTTTGTCGAAAATTTTTACAATTATTATGTAAAAGAAATTTGAATGTCGTTAAGTCCATGATTTATATGAATTAAATTTTCGGGCATAGATATTGCTAAAAAAGTATCGCACCCCTACATTTACACCTCTCCTTGAAAAAACTATGAAAACATTCAATAAATTTGGTCTCGCGTGCTCCCTGGTTATTGCGGCTTTGACATTTGCATCGACCGCCCAGGCGGGTGTTATCATCACAGTCAACGATGTCGCTGGCGACGTTGTGTTTGACAGCAGTGGCAGTATCAACCTGTCCGGCGCCACCTCCGCTGGCTCTTATGGTAGCTTCGGCCACGGTTTTATTTCCGGTGGCAACAATTGGTACGTTGCGATGGGTAATGGCGGTACAGTTGATGGCTACGCGCTCACCAGCTTTGACGGCCCCTTTGGAACAAGCACCAATTACTTTAGCAACCCGACGTCCTCAGTTGGCGATAACTTCGCCATCTGGGGTAATTCCGGAGTTACTGAGCAGCTTTTAATCTCGTCAAACTATGTCTCAGGTAACGCCATCAGTTCGCATATGGTGTTTGCGGGTACCACGATTGCTGCGTTGACGATGACTGCTGGCACTTACAACTACAGTCTGCCGAATGACAACATCACTTTAATCATTGGCGGCGGTAACGGACAGGTTCCCGAGCCGGCTTCATTGGCTTTGATCGGGCTTGGCCTGTTAGGCATGGCGCGTCGCAACAGGGCCTGATCCTACTCTACCTTTGCGTACACCATAAGGTGTTGCGCAAAGGATGCGGTCTTTTTTTTGACACATTCAGGTTTTCTGTGCAAACCAAAGGGTTAGCGTCGTTTTGAATTGAATCGAAGTGATTTTTTCCTTTGAGATTTTTAGTGTGTCGTTATTTGACCAAACGATTCAACTCATAGCATGTTTCTTTCGCATACTTCGCTTGAGTCGCCACCTCAATTTTCACTTCTAAAACTTTAATCCTATCTTGGTAGTCATTGAGCATCAATGCGCTTGATGCGTATTCTCATTTAGGTAGCCAGTCGGTCTATAGGACAAAACTAGACTGAAAGGAGACGGTCGCGGTGAATCATCCGCCATCAAATCAATTGCTTACGTAGCAACATAACAAGCTAGAGTACCTACCGCTGGCCGCGCCCAGACTTCCGGACACGATCGACAGGTTCGACAGCCCAAGTGCACAATGCAACACAAAATTACTGATTGGCATGCAATGATCATCCATCAATCGCGCTATGGATGTTGCTGCCATGTCAGCCACTGCCCACCCCGACGTACCACATGCCGCTACGTGCCGCCCATCATGGTCGGCACGCAACAGCGCGCCCGGTACCAGGGCAAGCTACACCAAAGCAAACCCCTGCTCTATATCAAGCCCGTCATCCCGAGCAAAGTCTGTTTTATCGCACCATCGCTGAACACTTCGAAACCTGGTTCGCGCTTGCCTCTAGCGGCCAGTTTGACGGGCAAGGTGACATGCATACGCCAGCGCCTTATGTCGAGAGCGCTTTTCGCAAATACCTCGAATGCTGTATCTTTGCGTATGGCTTTGCTCGAGCCCGTTGTGATGCTTGCGATCATGATTTCTGGTTGCCATTTCATGCAAAGGGCGCGGCGTTTGCGCCTCGTGCAACACAAGGCGTATGGTGGAGACGGCGGCGCAATTGTCGGATCACGTTTTTCCCAAGCTGCCAGTGCGGCAATGGGTGCTGTCGCTAGGTGGTTTGAATTTCCCATCCGTGTTCGTTTAGCAGGTAGTGGTAAATTCAACTACGCAGTCGATTGATTTTCGATGTTGATTCTAGGGTCTTACTCTCCATCGCCATATAAAAAAGTACTACGATAAAACCGAAAGGGACTAAAAAAAACAACTGCAGCCAAACGCTCTGCCCAGCGTCATTGAGACGACGACTACCGACAGCCAATAAAGGCACGAGCAATATCAAGCCAGCAATTTGGTAGGCTTTGGGATGCAACACCGTCGCCACCGCCAGCAACAATAAAGTAAAAGCAATGAAGCACCAATACTCATAACGACTTGCGACGCCCCAAAAATCATCAAACTGTTTTAAGCTAGCATGAACACTATCCCAAGGCGACAATTTCGTCATTGGCTCCTGCCCCTGCAATTCTTTCGCATCCAATTCAAACACCGATGCCAAAGCCCGCACCGATTCCAGCGAGGCGTTTCCCGATTTCTCCAAACGTTGAATAGTACGCAAATTCAAACCGCACAATTCAGCTAGTTGCTCTTGTGACCACTGTTTTTCTTCGCGTAAGCGTTTTATTAATTCTGCATTAATCTTCATGGTTGTTAACTCCAAGTGTTGGTTCCATGAACTACAAGATAGCCCAAAATTCGCGAATCTGTGACGACAATTTGGCGACATTGGTGTGACAGTGAAGGGGAAATGCGAGAAACAGAGTGATTTTATAGGACGCAATGCAATGCGCCTTACGGAGTTACTCGATACGTTGGCGCTACCAATACCACCACAATATCCGCAGTTCACCATGCGCAACGCGATAATTGATTGTATGTCCAAGCACTGGTGTGCAGACACTGAATCCATTTTTGTAGTCGAAGCAATGCAGAAAAGTCTACCGTACTAGATCAGCGCAGCCATCGTTTCTCCATGCACACTTACGCGAGAACCACATCGACGCTTAGCCTGATCGGCAAATGTAGACTGAAAGCAGCCAGTCGAGGCTCGAAATTTAGTGCTTTAACATTTGAGATGATAGGCGTGCCCTGGCAAGCCGGGGCACGCCCTCGCGATTGAAGGGCTGGACATCAAGTGCTGCCTTGCTCAACTACCACTTGCTAACCATGTGGATCGGCTAAGAGAATTAGAAGATAAAAAATACGCCGCTTCTGAAGCTAGAAAGCAGGCTAAAGCCGCGAGAGAGGCAATTTACGATAATCCAGAAAAGAT
>JAZJYB010000087.1:28750-35800 GCA_040390685.1 Pseudomonadota bacterium
TGGATTTAATTATTTCGCGATATACAGCTGCACCAAATATGGATACTTTAAATGAACTTGCAAACGAATTTGAATTAACAGCAGGATCATTGACTTCAAAACTGTCTCGCCTTGGTATTTACAAGAAAGTTAGTTAGATTGGCAGAGATGAGTCGAACTGCAATGGCGATTGCATGCATACTGCCAACTATGCGCCTAAAGAATATTCCGTACCGCCTCACAAGTAGTGCGCGGACTATAACCGCCCTATGTAAAACGACATCATTTGGCAAAAGTACCCGTACTGATACCCGCAACGGGGCTTTCCTTGAATAGGTGCTGGCCTAAAACTGAAAAAATATCAGTTAATCAATTCGAGCCTAGTTCGGACGGCAAACGCGTTTCTGCCAAGACGTACCCGCAGGGCTGCTCTGTCGTAATTTTCGGTGTTACCGTATTCGTACCCAGACCTACTGCCCCCCACGCAAAAGAAGACGGTGTTGAACTTCATAACGAGTTAAACCTTGTACGAGGGGCTACGCATTCAATCCGTGATGTAAGTCGAGTGCTTACCTACGGCATTCCTTACGCCCACATTTATCTTTAGCTTTGGCATCTGCTACCGTTTGCCATTGAAGATTATGGACGGCATCAGCACCGCCACGATCGAGAGCCTTGATGTGATCCTTCACATATCCCTTACATGCGCCTGTAGTGCGTCCAGTTGACGGACGAGGGTTCTGTCGTTGGAAGTCTGCTGTAACGAAAACAGACAGTACAAGCAAATCGATAAAATGTTCACTAAGATTGATTTTCATTCGATCAACAAAACTAGCAAAGTTGAGATTTATATTGAATGTCAACTTCCTCCCCATTGCAGGCAATCAAATTTCCGCAAAACCGCCTTTCATGTTCCAAATCAACCACCACTTCACGCTTTGATTTATTCAAAATTCTGACGAATTAAAAATCTCAAAAAATCTGAAAATTTTCAGCCTTATTTTTTCATCGTTAGCGGATTTTTTCTAACTTGCCACAACTTTCACCTCGCACGACACCTTACGCGACAAGCGGCACCAAACGCTTCTCAATCGCCTCATTCAATCTTCCAAATAGAACTCAATGTAGTATTAATACAACCAATTAATCGATCAACAAACTTCAATTCCACCTACTCCAAAGCTTTAGCCACACAGGAGAACTCACTATAAATAATGAGGTATTTTTTCCATTTCCATAGGGAAATTTAAAAAATATCGATTCATTGATCGCAAATATTGTAGTAATATTACATCGCAATTTTGCCTTTGCATTCCAACTCGATTTCCAAATTCCATCACTGCTTCGCCACGCCCACCATCGTTAGAGGATCTGTCATGTATGCACGAAACAGCTTTATCCATCACCTAAAACTCTCGCTCGCCATTTGCGCCAGCGTTGGCGTTTTGCTCGGTTGTGGCGGTAGTAATCAGGCTTCGCTTGCCGAACCGATTAAGGCTTCTGCACAGAAAGCCCAATTTTCAACACAGGCTGCATTGCAGGCTAGCCCTCCGGCGGCGGCGACTATCCGTATGCATTTCCATCGCGCGCAGCATGATGCGGCGCAATGGGGTGTGTATTCATGGTGGGGTCCGGTCAACCCGAGTCAGGCCTGGATTACCGATCGCTTTATGCTGAGCAATGCCGACACCTTCGGTGGCTATGTCGACATCCCTATCGATCCAGGTAAACCGGCGATCTGGTTTTTAGTAACGGATGGTTACGGCAATAAAAACTGTGGCTACGATCAACATGCCGATTTCAATGCCAATATCGCGACGACAGGCCAAGAAGTCTGGATGTTGGAAGGTGATTGCACGGTGTATTCATCCGCGCCTCCTATCAGCTTTGGCAATCTGAGTAAGGCAACTGCACACTGGATAAGTACCGACACGATCGCCTGGCCAGGGGTGGCAAACAGTGGCAGCTACAAACTGTTTTACGCGGCGAATGGCGGGCTAGGATCTGATGCCAGCGGGGTTACTGGTGCAGATGGCAGCATCACATTAAGCATTAACAATAGCGGTTTATCAGCAGCGCTGAAAACGAAATTCCCTCACCTTAGCACTGCCACCACCTTAAATTTATCTGCCGAGGATGTGGCTACTGTCGCCAGCAAATTGACAGGGCAATTTATCATCGCCCAATACGACGGAAATGGCGATCTGCTACAAGTGACTTCGCTGCAGATGGCGGGCATGCTCGACGCACTGTATGCAAGCAATGCTGCTGACAGTAAATTAGGTTTGAGCTTTGACCGTAATGGCGCACCGACCTTCAAGGTGTGGGCGCCAACGGCCAAGTCAGTCAAACTCAATCTCTATCCTGATGCGAATGCCGGCAGTACCAGCCAGGTCAGTTTAAGTAAAGACAGCGCCAGCGGCGTCTGGAGCTATAGTGCACCTGATGCAAGTTGGGTCAATCGCTTTTACTATACTTACACGGTCGATGTATTGTCGCGCTGGGTTAGCAATACTGTCGTCAGCAATGTGGTGACTGATCCGTATTCGCTAAGCTTAAATGCCAATGGCCAGCGTAGCTTTGTCGCGAATCTCGATAGCAGCGATCTCAAGCCACAAGGATGGGATGAGCAAAACATAGCAGAGCTGGAAAGCCCTAGCGATATCGCTTTGTATGAACTGCATATCCGCGACTTCAGCGTAAATGACTTGACAGTGCCAACTGCGCACCGTGGCAAGTTTTTGGCCTTCACCGATAAGCAATCAAACGGCATGCGCCATTTGCAGTCATTGCAGCGCGCTGGCATGACGCACATCCACTTATTGCCTAGCTTTGATATCGCCAGCGTCTCCGAAACTGGCTGCAGCAATACTGTCGTGCCGAACGCGGCGCCAGATTCCACTGCGCAGCAAACTGCGGTTGCAGCGAATCAGAATGCCGATTGTTTCAACTGGGGTTATGACCCCGTGCATTACAGCGCTCCGGATGGCAGTTATGCTACCAATGCCAACGATGGTGCGGTGCGCGTGCGTGAGTTCCGCGACATGGTGAAATCGCTGCATGATCAAGGCTTGCGCGTCACGATGGATGTGGTCTACAACCACACTAGCCAGGCGCAGCAAGGGCCTTTGTCAGTGCTAGACAAAATTGTGCCGGCCTATTACTACCGTCTGAATTCTAATGGCGACATCACCAATGACAGCTGCTGTTCCGATACTGCGGTAGAGAACGCGATGATGGCTAAACTGATGATAGATTCAGTGGTGAATTGGGCCACGCAATATAAGGTGGATAGCTTCCGCTTTGACATCATGGGCATGCATCCTTTGCCTGTGATTAGCAAATTGCAAGCTGCCGTAAATCAAGCCGCACACCGCACTATTTATCTGTATGGTGAAGCCTGGAACTTCGGTGTGATTGCCAACGATTCGCGGTTCGTACAAGCGCGCCAAGCCAATTTATTCAATAGCGGAATTGGCTCTTTCAACGATAGATTGCGTGACTCTGTACGTGGTGGTGGTTGCTGTGATGGCGGCAGCAACCTGATTAGCCAGCAAGGCTTTATCAATGGTGCCTATTACGACCCGAACGCTTTGAGCACGCAATCCAAGGATGATTTGCTACGTCTTACCGATCTGGTACGCGTTGGCTTGTCAGGCACTTTGCGTGACTTTAGTTTTACTGACCGTAACGGCGTCACCCAGAAAAATTCAGCAATGGATTATTTTGGCCAGCCCGCCGGCTACACCGCCAACCCTGGCGAGACCATCAACTATATCGAGGCGCATGACAACCAAACCTTGTTTGACCTGAACGCCTACAAACTGCCGGCTGCAACCAGCATCAATGACCGGGTGCGCGTGCAAAATCTGGGGGCGGCGATCACGCTACTCTCGCAAGGGATACCGTTCATTCATGCGGGCCAAGAGATATTGCGCTCAAAATCTCTCGATCAAAATAGCTACGATGCCGGTGACTGGTTCAATCAACTTGACTTCACTTACCAGAGCAATCATTTCGGTATCGGCTTACCGATGGCGGGTAGCAATCAATACAATTGGCCGCTGATGTCACCTATCCTGACTAACCCGTTGATTAACCCGGGGCCAGCTTCGATACTCAGTGCCCGCGATTATTTCACCGAGATGCTGGCTATCCGCAACGACTCAACTTTATTTAGGTTGCGCACAGGGCAAGACGTGATTGATCGCCTGGCGTTTTACAACGTTGGCCCGCAGCAGCAAACCGGTTTGATCGCCATGGGAATTGATGGGCAAAACCCACGGCCATATAGCGGTGCTAAATACAAACGCGTGGTGGTGTTTTTCAACGTCGATAAAATCGCCAAAAATCTGACGATAGAAGCGATGCGCGGCAAGCAGTTAATACTCCATCCAAGCCAGCGCAATTCAAAAAGCGATATCGTGCCTGGCAGTGCGAGCTTCGAACGTAACACTGGCGCTTTTAGTATTCCAGCCCGTAGCACAGTGGTGTTTATCGAACCCTGATTCACCGCGTTAATCGTATGACCGAATGAGACCAGATCAGTCTGGTCTCATTTTTTTTGCCTTAAAATTTTCATCTCCCTCCCCAGACACGCAAATGTCTTGAGTTTGATCTATCGATAAATTGAGGTAGGATCAGGCCAAGCCAGCGCCGCTCGGCGAAAGCTAGCCACCTCATGGAAAGAGAATATGAAACTTCGCCGCCAATTCTTGATCAATGCACCTCTTAGCCTGCTCGCCGTTGCTACCGCAAGTCGTGCCGAACAAAAAAATCCGGAACAAGCGCCAGCTGGAGCGCCACCGACATTTGGCACCACGCCCGCCGTCGGGCCGGAAGTGTCGGCCAACACTTTTGTCGAAGCCGAAAAACTGATGCAGGTGACGATGAGCCCGGCGCAACGCGAGATGGCAGCGCAAAGCTGGCGCACTACCATGGCAGCGATGCTGGAACGGCGCAGCGGCCCGCATAAGCTGGTTCTGGAAGAAAATTTAGCGCCCGCAAGCAAGTGGAACCCGGTGATGGCAGGCGGCAAAATAAAACTGACACGTGAGCAATTTATCCGTAGCCGTGGCCAAGCAGGGCCGCTCCCTGTGCATGATGAGGATATCGCCTTCGCCCCGGTAAGCAAACTCTCGCGCTGGATAGAAAGCAGACTCATCAGCTCCGAGCGCCTGACCCGGATTTATCTCGATCGCATCGCGCGCTTCGATCCAAAACTGCGTTGCGTGATTACGCTCACTAGCGCACATGCAATTGCACAAGCTAAACAAGCCGACCAGGAGATTGCGGCGGGAAAATATCGCGGGCCGCTACATGGCATTCCGTATGGCGTAAAAGATTTGCTCGACACAGCCGACATCGCCACCACCTGGGGTGCGGAACCGTTCAAAAATCGCGTGCCGACCACCGACTCGGCGGTGGTGGCGCGTCTGAATGCGGCCGGCGCCGTTTTGATCGCCAAGTTGAGCCTCGGTGCGCTGGCGCTCAACGATGTCTGGTTTGGCGGCCAAACGATGAACCCTTGGCTGCCCGAGGAAGGCGCCTCCGGCTCAAGCGCCGGGCCAGGTGCGGCGACCGCAGCTGGACTGGTAGCGTTCTCAATTGGTAGCGAAACCGGCGGTAGCATAGTCAGTCCGAGTATGCGCTGCGGCGTTACTGGACTGCGCCCCACCTTTGGACGCGTCGCGCGCACTGGCGCCATGACGCTGTGCTGGTCACTGGATAAACTCGGCCCGATGACGCGCAGTGTAGAAGACGCCATGCTGGTATTGAAAGCGATTTCCGGACCGGACCATGGCGATGTCGCCAGCGTACCGTCTAAACTAGATTTTGATGCCAACCGATCAGTCAAGGGATTGAAGATTGGCTACATCCCGGCCTGGATGACGGATGCCCCAGCTACCGAGGTTGACCGTGCTGCATTAGCTGCGGCCAAGACGCTGGGCATGATACCGACGCCGGTAGCTATACCCAACTGGCCCTATGGCTCGCTCTTCACTATTTTATTTGCAGAAGCGGGGGCAGCATTTGAAGACATTACTCTCGATAGCCGTGCCGACCAGTTAAAAGCACAGGTGCCCGATGCCTGGCCAAATATTTTCCGCCAAGCGCGCTTTCTCTCGGCGGTAGATTTTGTCCAGGCCGACAGATTACGGCGCAAAGTGGCCATCGAAATGGCACGGCTATTCTCGGAAGTCGATCTGCTTTTGGTGCCATCCTTGCGCGACGAGATGCTCACCATTTCCAATTTCACTGGCCACCCTTCACTGACCCTGCGCACCGGTACTGTGCAGGTCTCTGAGGCACGCAGTGACTGGGCGCCAGATCCGGCAAAACCGCCGGCAAAATTTGCCGCGCCACGTTCAGTGCCGCACGGAGTTACCTTGATCGGCCGCTTATTCGACGAAGGCACAATCGCTAACGCAGGGCTGGCCTTGGAAAAATTCTTCGCAGTAGCGGGTCAACGTCCACCGGGGTTCTAGGCTTCGATCTGCTTAAGGAACTAGTGGGCTTGGTAGCCATCAGTGAGCGTGCCGAGAAATTCCACGATGTCGGCTATCTCGCTATTCGACAACGCGGGTAAGTCGCCCGCCGACCGGTTGAATGGAGCATGGTTTCTGTCCACATTGGTTTGAAGATTTTTCGGCAGGTCATTAAATTTTACGGGCATGCCTTGTTCATCCAGTGGATACCATTTTTCTGGCTGGGTATCTCGTTGCACTAGAAAACTCACTGCATCGCTTAGGCTCTTAATGCTGCCATTATGAAAAAAAACTTTGCGTGTTGCGACATTGCGTAATGTGGGGATTTTGAAGGCCCCGCATAAGTCTTCCCTCATTTGCAAATCGAGTCGAAACGGGCCACAGGCGCCAAGATCAAAGTAACTCGCATTAGCGTTGGCAGGAATCGCGGCGTTGCGCGGCACACCTAAATTGGCGAACTTGAACGTAGTAAATACCGGCTCGCTGCCATCAAGAGCTTTGGCGCTCGGATGGCAGGAAGCGCAATTGCCTTTGGCCGGGTTATTGAACAAAGCCAGGCCACGCATTTCCATTTCAGTCAGCG
>JAZJYB010000088.1:0-4824 GCA_040390685.1 Pseudomonadota bacterium
GCCAGCAGATAGGATAAAGGTTTATGGAAGTATCACGCATACGGGCGCTACGCGGTCCCAATCTCTGGAGTCACCATACTGCCGTTGAAGCGATAGTTACCTGCACACCAGCAGAATGTTCAATTGCCGATCTACCTGATTTTGAAGTTCGGTTACGTGCGCGCTTTCCAGAAATTGGCCCGCTCCAATCGACCGGCCACGATGAAGCGATCTCAATGGCGCACGTATTCGAACTTGCAACACTCGGCCTGCAAGCGCAAGCTGGTTGCCCGGTCACCTTCAGCCGTTGCACTCAAACCTTAGAGGCAGGCGTATTTCAAGTCGTTGCAGAATATTCTGAAGAAACTGTAGGCCGCCTCGCGGTCGAACTAGCAGAAGCCTTATGCCTTTCAGCACTCAACGACACGCCATTCGATTTACTGGCTGCGCTGAAGCAACTGCGCGACTTAGATGAAGATGTCAGGCTCGGCCCATCGACTGGCTCTATCGTAGATGCCGCAATCGCGCGCAACATCCCGTTCCGCCGCCTGACCAATGGCAGCCTGGTTTTATTTGGCTGGGGTAGCCGCCAACGCAAGATACAAGCCGCCGAAATGGACGGTACCAGCGCCATCGCAGAAGCTATCGCCCAAGATAAAGAACTCACCAAAAAACTTCTCGATGCCGCTGGCGTACCTGTGCCCCTGGGCCGCACCGCTGTCGACATGGATGACGCATGGGCAATTGCCTGCGAAATCGGCTTGCCGGTAGTGGTCAAACCCAAAGATGGCAATCAAGGTAAAGGCGTCACCGTCAACGTCACGACTCGTGAGCAACTCAATGCCGGCTATATTGCGGCATCAGAATTTCGCGATGATATTCTGGTCGAACGCTACCTACCGGGCAACGATTTCCGCTTGCTGGTGGTCGGCAATAAGCTGATCGCTGCGGCGCGACGCGACCCACCCATCGTCATCGGCGATGGCGATCACACCGTCAGTGAATTAGTAGATCAAGTCAACAAAGATCCGCGCCGCGGTACTGGTCATGCTACCTCGCTGACCAAAATTCGCTTCGACGATATCGCGCTGGCGAGCCTGGCCAAACAAGGCTATAACGCAGATTCCGTGCCGCCAAAAGGCAAACGTGTGATCTTGCGCAATAACGCCAACCTCTCGACTGGCGGATCAGCCACCGACGTTACAGACGACGTTCATCCGGAAGTCGCTGCCAGCGCAGTAGCAGCGGCACAGATGATAGGCCTGGATATTTGCGGTGTTGATCTGGTCTGTGACAGCGTGCTTAAACCTATTGAAGAACTCAACGGCGGCATCGTTGAAGTCAATGCAGCGCCTGGCTTGCGCATGCATTTATCGCCATCGTTTGGCAAAGGCAGACCAGTCGGCGAAGCCATCATTTCCGCGATGTTTTCCGATGGTGATGACGGTCGCATTCCGGTTGTTGCTGTCACCGGTACCAACGGCAAAACCACTACCGTCAGATTGATCGCCCACTTACTGACGGCCAGTGGCCTGCGTACTGGCATGACCAATACTGACGGCGTGTATATTGAGGGGCGCCGTATCGATAGCGGTGACTGTAGCGGCCCGCGCAGCGCCCGCAATGTGTTATTGCATCCCGATGTCGATGCAGCTGTGTTTGAAACCGCACGTGGCGGCGTCTTGCGTGAAGGCCTGGCTTTCGACCGCTGCCAGGTCGCTGTAATTACCAATATCGGCACCGGTGATCACCTTGGCTTAAATTACATCACTACCGTTGAAGACTTAGCCGTACTTAAGCGCGTAATCGTTCAAAACGTCGCCGACAGTGGCGTCGCTGTGTTGAATGCCGCCGATCCTATCATCGCCGGCATGGCAAATAATTGCACGGGCACTGTCACTTTTTTTGCCGCGGATAGTCAACATCCAGTTATGGCAACGCATCGTGCGCAAGGACGTCGCGTGGTGTGTGTTGAAGGCGCATATCTGGTTGCAGCCGAAGGCAAGAACATCAATAAAATTGCTTTGTCTGAAATCCCAATTACGCGCAATGGCGCAATCGGCTTCCAGGTTGAAAATGTCATGGCATCAGTCGCCGCTGCGTGGGGCGTAGGAATAAGTTGGGACGCGATACGCCAGGGCCTGAAATCCTTTGCCAACGAAAGTGACAATGCTCCCGGACGTTTCAATGTCTTTAATTATCGCGGTGCGACCTTAATTGCAGATTACGGCCACAACCCGGATGCGATTTCCGCCTTGGTACAGGCGGTTGAAAGCATGCCAGCCAAACGCCGCTCAGTGGTAATCAGCGGCGCGGGCGACCGACGCGATCAGGATATCCGCCAGCAGACAGAAATCCTCGGTAATGCCTTCGATGAAGTTGTGCTGTATCAAGATCAATGTCAACGTGGACGCGCCGATGGCGAAGTGGTTGGGCTCTTACGTGATGGCTTAGCTAATGCCAAGCGCACCACATCGATCAAAGAAATCAACGGTGAATTTATCGCCATTGACACTGCGATCGCGAGTTTGTCTGAAGGTGATTTGTGTTTGATCTTGATCGATCAAGTGGAAGAAGCCCTGGCGCATATCGCTAAGCGTATTGCTGAAGGCTGATACAAGTCTGACAGCGAATAAAAACTAGCCGCAGAGGGCGAAGGGTGATTTTTTATTTTTCCTCTGCGTCCTCTGCACCTTGTGGCGAGAAAAGTTTTTCGAAGTTAGCTCTCTATTTACCGACAATAGCCTGCAAATTATCGTGTCCCCCAGCCCCAAATAATTGCTCTTTCATGTGAGCCAGCTGATCCCGCACCACACCCGCTTTTTCAAATTCCAGATTCTTGGCGTGATCCATCATTAGTTTTTCCAGGCGTTTTATTTCACGGCTGATTTGCTTCTCGCTCATCATTTCGTACTTGGCCTGCTCTTGCGCCACCGCTAATTCTTCGCGCGCTTCTTGCGGGTTGTAAACGCCATCGATGATGTCCTTGATTTTCTTTTTAATCCCGGTCGGCGTGATATTGTTTTCCAGGTTAAAAGCAATTTGTTTATTGCGGCGGCGCTCAGTTTCATCTATCGCCCTGCGCATAGAATCGGTGATCCTATCGGCATATAAAATCGCCGTACCGTTCAGGTTACGCGCCGCGCGCCCTATGGTTTGAATCAGGCTGCGCTCCGAGCGCAAGAAGCCTTCCTTATCGGCATCGAGAATCGCCACCAAAGACACTTCAGGAATATCCAGACCTTCGCGCAAGAGGTTAATTCCGACCAGCACATCGAAAGTACCCAAACGCAAATCGCGCAAGATTTCGACGCGTTCCACGGTATCGATATCGCTGTGCAGGTAACGCACCTTGATGCCGTTATCGCTCAAGAATTCAGTAAGTTGCTCAGACATGCGTTTGGTCAAGGTGGTCACCAAGACCCGTTCATGCAACTTGACTCGCTCTGTGATTTCCGACATCAGGTCATCGACCTGCGTCATCGCTGGCCTAACTTCTATGCGCGGATCAACCAGGCCGGTCGGTCGCACCACCTGCTCCACCACCTGATCGGCGTGCAGTCTTTCATACTCGGCCGGCGTGGCCGAGACAAATACCGTCTGGCGCATCTTACTTTCGAATTCTTCAAACTTCAGCGGCCGGTTATCAAGCGCCGATGGCAAACGGAAACCGTAGTCGACCAGATTGGTTTTACGTGAACGGTCACCGTTGTACATGGCATTGAGCTGACCGGTCAACACATGTGATTCATCGAGAAACATCAGCGCATCGGCCGGCAAATAATCGACCAAAGTCGGTGGCGGCTCGCCAGGCAAAGCCCCACTTAAATGGCGTGAATAATTTTCAATTCCTTTGGTGAATCCTATCTCTGCCATCATCTCCAGATCAAAACGGGTACGCTGTTCTATGCGCTGTTCTTCGATTAATTTATTCTCGCGCCGGTAAAACTCCAGGCGCTCACGCAACTCTATTTTGATGGTTTCGACGGCACGCAAAACAGTCTCGCGCGGTGTCACATAATGCGAGCCCGGGTACACAGTAAAGCGTGGAATTTTCTGCTTCACACGCCCAGTCAAGGGATCGAATAATTGCAGGTTTTCAATCTCGTCATCAAACATTTCTACCCGCAGCGCCAGCTCTGCGTGCTCAGCTGGAAAAATATCGATGGTATCGCCACGCACCCGAAAAGTACCTCGACTAAAATCGATTTCGTTTCGTGTGTATTGCATCTGTATCAAACGTGCGATTAGATCACGTTGACTAACCTTGTCCTTGGCGCGCAAGGTCAGGATCATTTTGTGGTATTCCTTGGGATTACCGATACCGTAAATCGCAGACACCGTCGCGACGATAATCACGTCGCGCCTTTCCATCAGCGACTTGGTGCAGGACAGGCGCATCTGCTCGATATGTTCGTTGATTGCCGAATCTTTTTCGATAAACAAATCACGTTGCGGCACATAGGCTTCGGGCTGATAATAATCGTAGTAACTGACAAAATATTCCACCGCATTGCGCGGAAAAAATTCGCGAAATTCACTGTACAACTGCGCTGCCAAAGTCTTGTTCGGCGCGAAGATAATCGCTGGCCGCCCTGTATGCGCAATCACATTCGCCATCGTGTAAGTTTTACCGGAACCGGTCACGCCCAACAAGGTCTGAAAAAACAGGCCGTCATTGATGCCTTCCACCAATTGCGCAATTGCCGTTGGCTGATCTCCCGCTGGTTCAAACAATTGGCACAATTGAAAGGGGGAGTCTGGAAAAGTGACGAATTTTACCTCGTCTGTCGCGCCAGAAATCTCTGTTAAATCAGCCATTTATACCTTACCTTTGTTAAAATA
>JAZJYB010000088.1:4924-14462 GCA_040390685.1 Pseudomonadota bacterium
TCGCGCCAGAAATCTCTGTTAAATCAGCCATTTATACCTTACCTTTGTTAAAATACGGGTTGAAAATATTTCGAACTTCCTTCCAACCTCACTGCCATTAAAACTGCAGACAATTTTCCATATTATCACGATGACCGCTCACGCTTCCTCCCCACTATTTTCCGCCATAGAAATGGCGCCACGCGACCCTATCCTAGGTATCACTGAAGGCTTTAACGCTGACAAAAATCCAGCTAAAGTTAACCTTGGCGTTGGCGTTTATTATGATGACAATGGTAAGGTACCACTGCTTGAATGCGTGAAGAAAGCCGAAGCCATCCTGATGGAGAAATTTTCTCCGCGTACGTATTTACCTATCGAAGGCTTAGCTGCCTACGACAAAGCGGTCCAAGAATTAGTATTCGGTGCTGATAGCGCCGTAGTACAAGAGAAGCGTGCCATTACAGCACAAGCGATCGGTGGTACCGGTGCATTAAAACTAGGCGCTGATTTCTTGAAACGCTTTGCGCCGGATGCGCAAGTCTGGATCAGCGATCCAAGTTGGGAAAATCACCGCGCCCTGTTCGAATCGGCCGGTTTCACTGTCAACAACTACCCTTACTACGACGCATCAACTCGCGGCGTTAATTTTGACGGCATGCTGAGCGCTTTAAGCACGATGCCCGCTGGCTCCATCGTTCTGCTACACGCTTGCTGCCACAACCCGACTGGAGCAGATCTAAGTGACGAGCAATGGACGCAAGTCATTGACATCGTCACAACACGGGGTCTGGTGCCCTTCCTGGATATGGCATATCAAGGTTTTGGCGATGGCATTGAAGAAGATGGCAAAGTGGTACGTAGATTCGCTGAAGCCGGCGGCGCAATCTTTGTCTCCAATTCATTCTCCAAATCATTTTCGTTGTATGGTGAACGCGTTGGCGCCCTCAGCATCGCCGCCTCCAGTGCAGATGAAGCAGCACGTATCATGTCGCAATTGAAACGTGTAATTCGCACCAACTATTCCAACCCGCCTATCCACGGCGGCCAGGTAGTTGCTACCGTTCTTTCAACTCCAGAGCTGCGCCAACTATGGGAAGAAGAGCTCGCAGGCATGCGCGTGCGTATCCGCGAAATGCGTGCGGCCTTCGTGGCAAAACTCAAAGAGAAAGCGCCTGCGCACAAGTTTGATTTCGTCACCCAACAACGTGGCATGTTCTCTTACTCTGGCTTGACCAAAGCACAAGTAGAAAAACTGCGCGACAACAATTCCATCTATGCAGTTGATACCGGCCGCATCTGCGTAGCCGCCCTGAACCAGCGCAATATTGATGCAGTTATTGATGCGATCGCCGCCGTTTTATAAGACCTGAAGACCAAAAACTTTTGACAAGACGGGCAAAGATGCATATAATCTTTGTCTCTGTTCCCTGATAGCTCAGTTGGTAGAGCGACGGACTGTTAATCCGCAGGTCCCTGGTTCGAGTCCAGGTCGAGGAGCCAAAATTTGTAAAGAAAAAGCCCCAATGAGAAATCCTTGGGGCTTTTTTTTCGGAATCGATCGACACTTCAAACATATTAGCTATTTCAAAATCAGTTCACGCAGGAGCTCACTGCCTAGCACTTCACGCATAGGCTCACGTCCAATTGCCGCCTTACTTTGCGCATCCATATTTCCCATGACCTTTGCAGTAACTGCTTCTGCTTCCGCTATTTTATCGAGCGCTGCCATATTCGGGTAGGTGATGGTCAGTATAAGATCCGCTTCACGCGGTGAGCGCGCCTGCGCAGAGTACACCTGATAGCCAAGTATTAATCCGGCCTTCTTTTGCGCTTCCATAACTGACTTGTAGTTAGAATCGAGAAATTTCATGTAGTCTTCGAATTTTCCAGGCTTGATCTTGATGTACGACACTTCTATTACCGGCCCTTCTTTATAAGCTTTAACATCCTGGCCATAAGTGTTAATCATCAATCCGCTGAGCATAAGTCCGATCATGAACTTTGTTACTGTAGTAAGACGTTTCATAGCTAGCCCCCAAAAGAGTGCGTCGGGAAATTCCGACCAATGAAGAATAGTTCGCAGATAGTGGATAGTCAACGTGAATAAATTAACCATTTTTCCCAACTTGGCATCGACCAATAGAGATCGATTTGAATGCTGTGTGTAACATTTACAGAAATGTCAGTGAACTTTCGCAAAACTTTCAGACAAAAAAAACGACCCGGCGGGTCGTTTTTTTACCGCATCCACATAAGTGCGGTAATACAAATGCATGAAATTAGTTCTTTGCCTGATCAACCAATTTGTTTTTAGCAATCCAAGGCATCATCGCACGCAATTTAGCGCCGACTTCTTCGATTTGATGCTCGGAAGTCAAACGACGACGTGAGATCAAGGTTGGCGCGCCAGCCTTGTTTTCCAGGATGAAGCTCTTGGCATATTCACCAGTCTGAATATCTTTCAAACATTGACGCATCGCGTCTTTGGTTGCCGAAGTAACGACCTTAGGACCAGTGACGTATTCGCCGTATTCTGCATTGTTGGAGATCGAGTAATTCATGTTGGCGATACCGCCTTCATAGATCAAATCAACGATCAGTTTCAATTCATGCAGACATTCGAAATACGCCATTTCCGGTGCATAGCCAGCTTCAACCAATGTTTCAAAACCAGCCTTGATCAATTCAACCGCACCACCGCACAAGACGGCTTGCTCACCGAACAAATCTGTTTCAGTTTCTTCACGGAAGTTGGTTTCGATGATACCGGCACGACCGCCACCGTTTGCCATTGAGTATGACAAAGCGATATCACGGGCAGAACCTGATTTATCCTGGTACACAGCGATTAGGTGAGGCACGCCGCCACCTTGAGAATATGTGCCGCGGACAGTATGGCCTGGCGCTTTAGGGGCAACCATGATGACGTCCAGATCAGCGCGTGGAACGACTTGACCGTAATGCACGTTGAAGCCGTGAGCAAATGCCAAAACCGCGCCTTGTTTTGCATGAGGGGCGACGTTTTCGTTGTAGACCTGAGCGATGTTTTCATCTGGCAGCAAGATCATGATGACGTCAGCAGCTTTGACTGCATCATTGACTTCCATCACGTTTAAACCGGCATTTTTTGCCTTATCCCAAGACGCGCCACCTTTGCGCAAAGCAACGGTCACTTTGCAACCTGAATCATTCAGGTTTTGTGCGTGTGCATGACCTTGTGAACCGTAACCGATGATGGTAACGTTTTTGCCTTTGATTAAGGACAGGTCGCAATCTTTGTCGTAGAAAACTTTCATTTTTATTCCTAATAATTTAAATGTTTAAATAGAGTAAATACTGATGTAAAACTGGTGTTTTTATACTTTAAGGATGCGTTCGCCGCGGCCTATACCTGAGCCGCCGGTACGAACTGTTTCCAATATCGCAGTGCGGTCTATCGAGTCGATAAAGGCGTCCAACTTGCCTTTATTTCCTGTCAATTCTATGGTGTAGATTTTTTCGGTCACATCAATGATACGTCCACGGAAAATATCCGCAGTACGCTTCATCTCTTCACGCTCTTTACCTACAGCGCGCACCTTGATCAACATCAGTTCACGCTCGATATGAGAACCTTCAGTAAGATCGACTACTTTAACTACCTCAATCAGGCGATTAAGATGTTTGGTGATTTGCTCGATGATGTCGTCAGAACCGGAAGTCACTATCGTCATACGCGACAACGTAGCGTCTTCAGTTGGCGCCACCGTTAGCGTTTCGATGTTATAGCCACGAGCGGAAAATAAACCAACCACACGTGACAAAGCTCCCGCTTCATTCTCAAGCAATACAGAAATGATATGTCTCATTACAGATCCTCCGAACCGAGCAACATTTCAGTCAATCCCTTACCCGCTTTGACCATAGGCCAGACATTCTCGGATTGATCGGTAATGAAATTCATAAACACCAATTTATCTTTCATGGCGAACGCCTCTTTCAAGGCACCATCAACGTCGGCTGGATTTTCTATCTTCATGCCGACGTGGCCGTAAGCTTCGACCAACTTGGTGAAATCAGGCAAGGAATCCATATAAGACTCGGAATAACGTCCGTTGTAATCGATCTGTTGCCACTGGCGCACCATACCCAGCGCGCGATTATTTAACAGAATAATTTTGGGCGTCAGATGATATTGCTTACACGTCGCCAGCTCCTGAATACACATTTGTATCGAAGCTTCACCGGTAATGCAGGCAACAGTCGCATCGGGGTTGGCCATTTGCACACCCATCGCATATGGCAAACCGACACCCATGGTGCCCAAGCCACCGGAATTGATCCAGCGTTTTGGTTTATCGAAACGGTAGTATTGCGCCGCCCACATTTGGTGTTGACCGACGTCAGAAGTAACGAAGGCATCGCCTTTAGTAATCTCCCACACTTTTTGCACTACCGACTGTGGCTTGATGACCTCAGTTGACGTGGCAAATTTAAGGCAATCACGCTGACGCCATTCATTGACCTGAACCCACCAATCCGCCAGGGCTTTAGTGTTTGGTTTAAGTTCAGCAGCGTTCAACTGCGCCAAAAACTCTATCAGCACATCTTTGACGTTGCCGACAATAGGGATATCAACTTTGACACGTTTTGATATCGAAGATGGGTCGATATCAATATGAATAATTTTTCGCGGATAAGAAGCAAAATGTTTTGGATTGCCAATAACGCGGTCATCAAACCGTGCGCCAATCGCAATCAACACATCGCAGTGTTGCATAGCCATATTCGCTTCATAGGTACCATGCATGCCTGGCATACCAACGAATTTTTCGTCGGAAGCGCGGTAGGCACCCAAACCCATCAAGGTATTAGTGCATGGGAAACCAAGCAGATCAACGAGCTTATTTAACTCTGGTGCAGCATTTGCCAAAATAACGCCACCACCGGTGTAAATCATTGGGCGCTCAGCTTGCAATAGTAACTGCACCGCCTTGCGAATTTGCCCGGAATGCCCTTTATCTACTGGCTTATACGAACGCATCTCAATTTCTTTGGGATACGAATAAGTCGTCTTGTGGTTGCTGATATCCTTGGGAATATCGATCAACACTGGACCAGGGCGACCGGTCGTCGCGATGAAGAACGCCTTCTTGACGGTTGCCGCCAATTCCCTGACATCTTTCACCAAAAAGTTATGCTTGACGCATGGCCGGGTAATACCAACTGTATCGCATTCCTGAAATGCATCCTGACCAATCGCGTGACTAGGCACTTGACCGGAGATGATCACCATAGGAATAGAATCCATGTAAGCAGTAGCCAGACCAGTAACGGCATTAGTCACACCGGGACCAGAAGTCACCAGAGCTACACCAACTTTTTGCGAGGATCGGGAGTAAGCGTCAGCGGCGTGAATCGCAGCTTGCTCATGGCGGACAAGTATGTGTTGAAACTTATCCTGATTGTAAATGGCATCGTAAATATAGAGTACCGCACCGCCCGGATAACCGAACACATGCTCAACACCCTCTTCGGCAAGACATTTAACTAATATCTCTGCGCCTGTAAATTCTAAACTCATAATATGTAGTCCTTTCAAGGTCCATAGGAGATTGATCGGATGTTCTTTCCTGGCGAAATTGCGATGCTGGGCTGTTTTCTGACATTCCTTTTTGTGCTTTCACGCCATCCTTGGTACATCCGTTGGACATATTTCCAGATCACGCTTAGGGCGACTCGTTCAGTCAGTGATTAAGCTTTGCTACAACAAATTTCTCACGCTTATGGCATGGGTTAGAACAAACAGCTAATTAAAGCGTACTCGTTGACGATGACATTGTGGGTCGAATCAGACGAATATTTATTGCCCCGAGATTTTGGAGCGGAATAGTAAGGTACTGCGTTGCAGCATTTTGGTCAAGTGAATTCCGTCAATACACAAATGGAAAATACTTATCAAGTAAATATTTATATAAAAAAACCGGACATGAAAGACGTTTTTTGCTAGGATGAGCGCAAATTTTCGCTGAATATCTTTGGCGAATGGCGAACATGGGCTCGGACTTAGCAATAGGTAGAAGGCAGATCCGGAACCACCCTACTATTACAGATTAATCATTTTCCTGATGGCGAACGCCAACTAATGGCTACAGATAAAGAATTATCCAGTTTTCTTGAAGGCGTAGAGCGTAGAGCTTTCAAACATGCGTTCTTTACAGTGCGCAATGAAGAATCTGCCTTGGACATTGTCCAGGAGGCGATGATAAAACTCGCTGAAAAATATGGTGACAAACCTGCTAATGAAATTCCTCTGCTGTTCCAGCGCATACTCCAAAACACAATATTAGATTTTTTCCGCAGGGAAAAAGTACGAAATACCTGGGTAAGTTTATTTTCAAATATCACGCCCAATAATCAAGAAGATGATAACTTTGACCTTCTTGAAAGCTATACTGCAGAGGAAGGAACGGAAGCGGCAGAATCGACGGCGGACAAGCATGAACGCGAACAAGTACTGAATATTATCGACGCGGAAATACAAAAACTTCCAGCACGTCAACGAGAAGCCTTCCTCATGCGTTATTGGGAAGACATGGACGTGGCGGAAACAGCCACGGCGATGGGCTGCTCTGAAGGAAGTGTTAAAACGCATTGCTCTCGAGCAACACATTCATTAGCAGCATCACTAAAGGCGAAAGGAATACATTTATGAAATCGTTAAATGAAGCGAAAGATATCGAATTCGCCTACAAAATAAGACGCGCACTGAACGAATCTGCTGAAAATATCCCTGAGTCAAGCTTGAATCGCCTTAGCAATGCGAGAAAAATTGCGCTATCGCGTAAAAAACAAGAGAGTTCAATCGCGGTTTTTGCGACTAAAGATGTTCTCGCTGGCCATACTGGATTTTCATTTCAAGGGCCAAACTCGTGGTTTGGCAAATTAGGGGTAGTTCTGCCAATGCTTGTGCTCATCGTTGGCCTGTTTGGCATTTATGAATATGAACAAAACCAGCGTATCAATGACCTTGCTGAAATCGATGCAGCTGTTCTGGTAGATGAGTTACCTCCTGATGCCTATTTGGACACGGGATTTAGTGCCTATTTGAACAAAGCGGAGGAGTAAGCGTGCGTTTTTCTTTGTTTGCATCGACAAAGCTTCAACATTTTGTTTTATTTCTGGCATTCGGAGTAACTTCGGTGGCAAATGCTGCTGATCTTGCTCCGAAAGTCGCGTCTTTGCCTTCTGCAACGACACACCAAGCCTTGCCAAGCGCCGTGAAACCTTCGTGGGACTCATTAACGCCTCAGCAGAAAATAGCCTTGACACCGCTTGCTCCCGAGTGGAACAAGATGGATGACATTCGCAAGAAGAAATGGCTGGAAATCGCGAACAAATTTGCTTCAATGAAGCCAGATGAGCAAGCGCGTGCGCAAGAGCGCATGCAGACATGGATGAAGCTCACGCCAGAACAACGTATGCAAGCGAGAGAAAATTTTACCCGCACAAAACAAATTAATCCTGAGAAAAAATCTGCGCAATGGCAAGAATATCAACAATTGAGCGAAGAACAAAAAACCCAATTTGCCAATGAGGCTAACAAGAAAAAGAGCGTTACCAATCTACCACCAGAATCACAAAGAAACGTAAAACCTTTGGCTCCTATTAAAACAGGTCCAAAGCCCGTACCTGCACCTGTGCAGCAAGGCGCGCACGCGATTCAGGTGACACCCGCAACGGCCGCATCAGCTGTGACTTTGGCTGCGCCAACACCGACTTCTATAGCGGCATCCCAGTCAAGCGCAAAGTAACGTGCAACAAAAAGTCACCCTCCCCACAACGTTTGCGCCAACTGTCAAACGCCGTTTAATCTGCATGATCTACGAAGCCTTGCTCTTGCTAGGTGTCGTAGCGGTTGCGGATTTCATTTTCCTGTTCATCGCACAGAGTTTCCCCGCATTTATGCCGCCTCAGGCATCAGAGTCATGGCAAATGAAATTTTGGCTATTTATTGTCATTGGCTTATATTTTGTCTACTTCTGGAGCCGGACGGGTCAAACGCTGGCGATGAAAACCTGGCGCATACGCGTAGTCGATAATGAGAGAACGAAGCTTCCAGTTCTGAAAGCAATCGTGCGCTATTGCCTTGCCTGGTTGTGGTTTTTACCGGGTTTAGCTATCGCCGCCCAATTTGGGCTAAAACCCCTGAATAGCTTAATCGCTGTCAGCATTGGCTACACACTTTGGGCTTGCACTGCCATTTTTGACAAAGACAAACAATTCTTGCACGACAAGTTGGCAAAAACACGTCTGATTCATGTCGACGTGGATCAAACTTTAAGCAACTAGGTATTTACAGAGCACACCGTTTTTTGATACTTTGAACGTTCAATGTTATTCTGTAACAATACTCTAGCAGCATAGAATAATTTTTTCCTTCATTCAACTTTGCGCGTGTCATTGACCGTTAAGTTGTGCCAAAGGAAATCCCTGCCAACAGGCAGCGCAAAATCAATAAAGTGAAATCAAATGCAACACAAAGCTCCTCGTCGCACCAGAGAACGCATACTTGAACTATCTCTTCGTCTTTTCAACGAATTTGGCGAACCGAATATCACAACCACAGTGATAGCCGAGGAAATGAATATTTCTCCCGGCAATCTTTACTATCACTTCCGCAATAAAGACGACATCGTCAATTCCATATTTTTGGAATTTGAAACTGAAATCAACAAAAAAATCGCCTTTCCCGAAGGGCGCAAAGCGAACATTCAGGATATCTGGACCTATTTGCACCTCACCTTTGAACTGGTTTGGCGCTATCGTTTTCTTTATCGTGATCTTAATGACCTGCTATCGCGCAACCGAAAACTAGAACTTAATTTCAAACAAATTCTCGCGCACAAGGTAAATGTTGCTACTAAACTTTGTCTGGGTTTACGTGCAGACGGAGAATTTGAAGGCACGGACGTCGATATTGATGCGTTGGCGACGAATATGGTCGTGGTTGTCACCTACTGGCTGTCTTATGAATATGTGCGTAATCCCAGAAAATATACTGAGCAGCAAACCATGTCCGAATCATTGGCTCGAGGTTGCCATCAGGTGATCGTTCTGATTAGCCCCTTTTTGCGTGGCGAAACCAAAATTGTGTTTGAACGGCTATCACAAGAATATTTACGCAAGATGAAGGCCTAGGAAAGCAATTCCCGATGAAATCCATTTGCGTGTATTGCGGCTCGTCTACAGGTTCATCAGAAATTTACGCGATAGGGGCGCGTCAGTTGGCGGCAAGTTTGGTCAGCAATCAGCTTTCACTCGTGTATGGCGGTGGCAATGTAGGTTTGATGGGAATCATTGCGGATGAAGTCTTGGCGCTTGGTGGTCATGTTACGGGCGTGATTCCGCAGGCGCTGATGGATAAGGAAGTCGGCCATACTCAACTAAGTCAACTGCATATAGTCCGCAATATGCACGAACGCAAAGCCTTAATGGCTGAACTCTCTGACGGGTTTATCGCCATGCCAGGCGGCATCGGCACCCTCGAAGAGTTGTTTGAAATGTTCACATGGCT
>JAZJYB010000089.1:0-2411 GCA_040390685.1 Pseudomonadota bacterium
CGGCATCAGCGGCGGCCTGATCGCGATCACCGACCAGTCCAAACAACTGGCGACGGGCAAGGATGGCGCGACGGCCGTGGCCGGCGTGGACCGAGACGTGACGACCGAATCGGCCGCCGCCAAGGCTGGCGCGCTGACCAAGGGCTGGGATGCTCAGCAATTGCAGAAGGATGTCGATGCCCAGATCGCCATCACGCAGGAGTTCAGCAAGCAGGCGCCGAGAGCGATTGCGCAATTTGCGGACGACAAAGTGAAGGCTTTAAATAAGCAGGCTGCATTGACACAAGATGAAACGACTCGAAAGGAGATACTGGCCGAAGCGAAAAAATGGGGCGAAGAAGGAATGTACCGGGTCGCTCTGCATACCGTTAGCGGCGGCTTGACCGGCGGACTTGGAGGCGCTTTGGGGGCGGGCGCAGTAGCTGATAATGCTAAGCTGCTGGATGACATGCAGGACAAATTAGCGTTTGCGTTGCAAGAAAAAGGGCTCAGTCCAGAAACTGCGAAAATGTTTGCGCAAGGCGTGGCGGAGGCGACATCCCTTGGTATTGGCGCAGCTGCCGGTGGTATAGCCGGTGCAGGGAGCGCGTTTGCTGTTGATACGAACAATAGGCAGCTGACATCGCCAGAGCAAAAGCTCTTGCAAAAGAAAGCTAAAGAGATCGCTACATCCTTGGCCCAGTCTCCAGCCGATGCTGCGAAGATCGAGGCGTACTGGTATAGCATGCTGAGCTTGGCTGCAGACGTCAAAGTTGATAGTCAAGCGGCGAAGAATTTGAATACGTATCTGGCGAATCTGTCGGCCGCTGCCCAAAAAAGCGGAAATGATCAGACTGCAGAGCAATTCGTTGCAAGCTTCGCCAAAGCTTCAGCGTATGTTCAGCAAATGGCAGGGCAGAGCATCTTAGATAAAAATTCTCAGCCAATTGTGGCAGACGGTACCGCTGTCAAAACGTTCGTGTCAACCTCTGCACAGTCCAACGATCAATATCTTTTCGGCGGCGGGATTACTGGAATGATGGCGACCGTTGCAGCATTTGGGTCAAATAAGGATAAATTAAATAACAGTGATTGGTATTCAATTGATAGTGGACGTGAGAACAGTGCTGTTAACAATAAAATTGAAAAATTACAGGAATTCTTGTTGGAAAGAACTTCGGCGTCAAATGGTTCCGCTGTGTCTATCTGCCCTGAGTGTAATCTTATTGGTGTAAATTTAGCGCCATTTAAAGGGGCGTTTCAATTTGGTCGCGTAGTAGCCATCGATGCCGGTGAATTGGTTATAAAGGACGTCGGTGGGGATACGATTTCTTCTGTACTGAACGGGGTTGATTCTGCATCAGCAGGCACGTTCACTTCTGAAACTATTCCTCGGAATGGAAGTCGCATAGTTATTGATCAAAGATATGTCTCTGAAGTTGGAGATGTCGCGTGCGGTCCAACCGCATGTGCTATGGTCTTGAATGACAGCGGGAATTGGGTAAATATAACGCAGATTGCGCAGGATGCCGGCCTCGTGCCAGGCGTCGGTACAGATGTAGTTGGCTTAGCTAGAACGTTAAAAAATAATGGATTGGCTTCTGCCAACTGGAAGCTAGGAGTTACAGTTGACGATTTGGCCACAGCTACTGCAAATGGAAACGCGGCGATTGCGCGTGTCACTTTAGGTAATGGGGAAGGCCATTTCGTAGTTGTGGATGGTGTTACGACAAGACAAGGCCAGTCGGTTGTAGCGGTTAGAGATCCCGGCACGGGGACTCAATATTTTGTGCCAAAAAAAGAGTTTGCTAAGAGTTTTTCAGGGCAAGTGGTGTTTACACGTTAATTAAGGGTGTTTTATGCAAATTTCTGAAATTTTTTCTTCTGAGAATAATTTTGTTGATTCAAAAATCACGATTGAGGGGGTTTTTGTAATGAATTGCGGCGTCGGATATTTTGTAAAAAATACAGATGGTATAGGGGATAAGGAGGAATCTATTTTTATAGAACACGAAGACCTTGAAAATAAACTTCTTTCTTCTGTTCCTGCTTTTGGCGGAGGAGAAATAAGTTATTGCGATAAAGCGAAAATTTCAGGATTTTTAATTTATAAGCCTTCGAACGGTTTTCTGTTTTCGCTTACTAAGATTAGTGATTTCACCATTTATAAGTATGATGAGGAATTTAATGTTAAGTTATGAATTCTTTGTTGATTTTTGCTATTTTTTTTACTGAGAAATATTAACTAATTTGTCCACCGTAGTGTTGACGATACCTGGAAAACTAAGACTGTGACGTGATGGCGGGCGGCAACCTGTCCGTTAAAGCCGGCGCCGGCGGCCCCGGCACGCTGGCGATCGCCGGCAGCAACCTGGCCGCCAGCGGCGACGTCAGCATCACGCAGGTGCAGGAAACCCACCTGACCGACCTGG
>JAZJYB010000090.1:0-13458 GCA_040390685.1 Pseudomonadota bacterium
ACATCAACCGTAAAAATGTCGGAAGGCGCTGCGCTTTTCCGACCTACAAGACCGCCGCTATTTTCATCTCGGATTTATTTTCAACAAGCTTGAATTTAATTCGATAACACCCAACTTTTTACCCCAACTCTTTCGGCACCGATATAGGTTTACCAGCCACATGCGTCGTCAGCACGATTGCTGTTGAGGTCGAGCCAAAGGCATTGAGCTCATTGATCACGCGTTGCAGATGTTCGACGTCGGTGGCCAGTACGCGCATGACTGCGCCGTCTTCGCCGGTGACGGTGTAGCAGTCGATGATCTCGGGGCAGCGTGCGACGAATTCTGCGTAGGGCCGGCCTTGCTGGGTGGAGATGCGTATCATCGCGGTGATTTGATAGCCCAGTGCTTTGGGATTAATATCGGCACGGTATCCACGAATTACGCCGGCCGCTTCCAGCCGTTTGATGCGTTCCGATACGGCGGGTTGGCTCAGGTGTACCTGGCGGCCAACTTCGGCATGCGAGATGCGGGCATCCTGTTGCAAAAGTTGCAGGATTTTTTGGTCGAAGTTGTCGATTTTTTGATTCATCAGGATTTTCTCTCAATTTCAATGCAATTCGTTGGAAAGCGCACTAATTGCTTATGAATCCCCATTCATTGCTCCGCTTTGGCTTGGTACATTATAGGTCAAGCTTATTCAAACTCCAGCAGAAAACAATCATGACCAATTCCATCACCGCAGCGCAAATCGCCCAGATCGCCACACAATTCCACACCCCTTGCTGGGCTTATGACGCCAATGTGATCCGTCAGCAAATTGCGCGCTTGCGCCAGTTTGATGTGATCCGTTTTGCGCAGAAGGCGTCTAGCAATATCCATCTGCTGAAACTGATGCGCGAGGAAGGCGTGATGGTTGATTCTGTCTCGCTCGGTGAAGTCGAGCGCGCGCTAGCGGCAGGCTATGCGCCGGATGATCATGCCAAACATGCGCCTATCGTTTTCACCGCTGATCTGCTGGATAAGCATGCCTTGAAGCGCGTGGTTGAATTGAATATTCCGGTGAATTGCGGCTCGCCGCAAATGCTGGAACAACTCGGCCAGGCGCATCCCGGGCACCCGGTCTGGTTGCGCATTAATCCGGGTTTTGGCCACGGCCACAGCCGCAAGACCAATACCGGCGGCGAGCAGAGCAAACACGGTATCTGGTTTGAGCATCTGCAGCAGGCGCTGTCCATCATTGACCAATACGGTCTCAAGCTGATTGGCCTGCACATGCACATCGGTTCTGGCGTCGATTACGACCACCTGCAAAGCGTCTGCGATGCGATGATTACACAAGTCAAAACCTGCGCGCATGACCTGGCTGCGATCTCGATCGGCGGCGGATTATCCATCCCTTATTACGGCGATGAAGCGGCGGTCGATACCGAGCACTACTTCCAGATCTGGGACAAAGCACGCAAGGAGATTGAAGCGCATCTGGGCCACGCGATCAGTATGGAAATCGAGCCGGGACGATTTTTGATGGCGCAAGCTGGCATCTTGATTTCTGAACTGCGCGCGCAAAAACAGGTCGGGAATAATTTTTTCGCGCTGGTAGATGCCGGCTTTAACGACTTGGCGCGCCCCGCCATGTATGGCAGCTATCACCGCATCAGCGCCCATGCACCGGATGGTAGCTTGCGCATTACGCCAGCCAAACCTACCGTGGTGGCCGGCCCGCTATGTGAATCAGGCGACGTGTTCACGCAGGAAGATGGCGGCGTCGTTACCACGCAAAATTTACCGGCCTGCGAGATCGGCGACTTGTTTGTATTTCATGATACCGGCGCTTACGGTGCCAGCATGTCGTCAAACTATAATTCACGCCCCTTGATCCCGGAAATTCTGGTCGATGGTGAACAAGTCAGGCAGATACGCCGGCGCCAGACTGTGCAGGAATTGATCGCTCTGGAACTCTGAAATTGATAAACATTGTTACCCGGAAGTTTTTTTGTAGGCGCTTTTTACACATCGGCATACACTAGTGTAAATCGTGATTTTGATAAGCCATGCGCTTATCAACTACAAATAGGAATGGCAAGCATGCTTCTCAAGAATATTTTTTTCATGACAAGCAAGAACGTTTGGCTCATAAGTACAGCAATTGTGCTGCTATTCCTGTCTTTTAGCGTTTACGTATTTACTGAAAAACAAGTAGATCGCGCTTATGAATTGCGCCATACCTCGTATCAGCTAGCGAATCAATTGCGCCAATCCTCGGATGAACTTACCCGCATGGTGCGCACCTATGTAGTGACCGGCGACACTAGCTTTAAGACTAATTATCAAACCATTCTGGACATACGCAACGGCATCAAGCCGCGGCCAGCTGGCTACTTCACGGTCTATTGGGATTTGTTCCTGGCCAATCCGCTTTCACGACAGCCAGTCGATGGGCCGGCTATCGCATTATTAGAGCTGATACGCCAGGCCGGTTTTACCGAGGCTGAATTTAGCAAGCTCGCTGAGGCGAAGGCGCATTCGGATGAATTGACTGCACTAGAATTTCAAGCGATGAAATTGGCTGAATCCAATGACGCGGATGCAGAAAACAAAAGAATAAGCGCGCGAATGATGCTGCATGACGCCAATTACCACCGTGCCAAGGCAAAGATCATGCAACCGATTAATGACCTTTATCTGATGATGGACCAACGCACTCTGGGCACTATCGAGACTGCAAAAAACATCGCCACAATATTCCGCATCATTTTCATTTTCACTGTGCTTGCGAGCGTTTTTGCGCTATGGCGCACCTACCTAAGCCTGCGCGCAACCTTGGGCGGCTCTGTCAACGAAGTTCGCGAACAGATACTCAAAATAGGCTCAGGTGATTTCTCTAGTCCGGTTGACTTGCAGGCCAAGCTGGAAGGGAGCGTGCTGGCAAACCTGGTAAGCATGCGTGACCAGCTGCATGACTTTGAGCTGGAACGGCAAAAAAGTGCAGTCGCGGTGCTTGAAAGTGAAGAGCGTTACCGCAACCTGGTTGAATGGTCACCCGAGCCAATTGCAGTGCACAGGCATGGCAAACTGTTGTACATCAACCCTGCTGCCATCAAACTGTTTGGCGCCAAATCGGCCATGGATTTAGTGGGAAAACCGATACTCGAGCTGGTGCATCCGGATTCTCATAAAATTGTAATGGCGCGAATTAAAAACTTCATGGAAAGCGGGAAAAACGGGCCGGTCTCGGAGCAACGATATCTCAAGCTAGATGGCACCGCCATAGACGTAGAGGTGCAGGGAACATCCTTGATTTATGACGGTGAACCGGCGATTTATGTTGCGGTTCGCGACATTACTGAGCGCCGTCGGCTGGAAAAATTGAAGGCTGAATTCGTCTCTACCGTCAGTCATGAACTGCGCACACCGCTCACCTCGATTCATGGCTCATTAAAGCTGCTGGAAGCCGGTGTCGGTGGTGCCATACCAGAGTCGGCGATGAAGCTAGTCAGCATTGCGCAAAAAAATAGTCAACGGCTGATGTTGCTGATCAACGATCTGCTGGACATGGAAAAAATCGACGCGGGTAAAGTCAGCTTGCGTTTGACTCCGCTCGATTTGGTGTCGGAAGTCAAGCAAGCTATTCAGGACAATGCCGGCTATGCCACAACACTCAAAGTTAAGTTTGTCTTAGGGGCACATCCGCAGCAAGCGACGGTACTGGCCGACTCGAATCGCGTGGCGCAAGTGATGGCAAATCTCCTGTCTAATGCCGCCAAGTTTTCAGGCGATGCGCATCAAATAGACATTCGCATTTTATTGACGGATGACACGGCACGGGTCGAGGTGGAAGATCATGGTAGCGGTATTCCGCTAGATTTTCAGAAAGAAGTTTTCGGCGCGTTTGCCCAGGCAAATACCGGCAACACCCGCCAGCAAGGCGGCACCGGGCTTGGGCTAAAAATAAGCAAATCCATTATCGATGCGATGCAAGGTGAAATCGGTTTCGATTCGACCCCGGATGTCGGGACGACTTTTTGGTTCACGTTGCCACGCTTTGAAAATACTTAAATCTCGATTTCATCGATGCTAGCTGAACGCGAACCCGGCACAGGTGGATTATCCGCAGCGCGGTAGGTAAATACCATAGAGAGCTTGGTTTGCGCGGTCTGGTTGCAGCCGGCGGCATGAAATAAATTACTGTGAAATAGCAAGACATCGCCTTGTTGTAAAGGCACGCTGACGGCTTGCGCTAACAGTTGCTGATTCTGTGTCGAGTCAGCCCGTAAAAATAATGCGCTATCGAGTTGATCTGCTGTCACGCTCCACAAATGCGAGCCGGGCAAGACTAACAGGCAACCGTTCTCTATGGTTTCATTGCGCAATGCCAGCCATACCGAAACCAGTTCTGCACGTTGAAATTGCCAGTAACGGCTATCCCTATGCCAGCCAGTCAGGCTAGAAAAACGCGGTTGCTTGGTCATGATGCAATTGTGATGCGCTTGCGACAGGCGCACGCCCTCGCCTAGCAGTTGATGCAAGGCTTGCGACAATTGCTCACCCTTCGCCCAATCCGCCAGCAAGGGGCTGCGCGCTACCGCTTGCAACAATCGCCTGGCGGTCTGCCCGCCTTCTGCATCGCGCGAGACCGGTGCGCCAGGGTAGCGGGTATCGGCTTCGTACTCGATAGGTGCAGTATCATCACGCAATGCTTGTTCGGCCAGCGCTATCACCGAGGCGCAATATGCGCTATCAGCCAGTGCTGGCAAGATCAGGTAGCCCTTGCTGTTAAAGTGATTCAGTTGTTCTTTGGTAAGCATGCTCAAAGTGGTCTAAGTGTATATGTCCCATTGTGCCACGTAGCACCAGGCAAACGACAGGTACAGTTAGGCCAAATTCGTCCATAACAGTATGACGGGCAAAAGCGCTTGCTTCACGGGCGATGAAATGGCAAGATCATTCTAATCATTTAAATCACTCAGCATCATTCGACGGAGAGCAACAATGGCCTCAGGAAAAATATTGGTAGCGCAAGGTGGCGGGCCGACTGCCGTGATTAACCAATCGCTGGCGGGCGTGGTGCTGGAAGCGCGGCGTTTTCGCCAGGTCGAGCGCATTTACGGTGCACTAAACGGCGTGCGCGGCATTGTCGATGAAAATTTCGTTGATCTGACGCAAGAGACCAGCCATAACCTGGAACTAGTCGCGAATACACCATCATCCGCCTTAGGCTCTACCCGCGACAAGCCGGATGAAAAATATTGCCAGGAGATTTTCAAGGTCTTGCGCGCCCACGAGATTGAACATTTCTTTTACATCGGTGGCAATGATTCGTCTGATACCGTGCGCATAGTCAGTCTTGAAGCGCAAAAAGCCGGCTATCCGTTACGCTGCATCCATATCCCGAAAACCATCGATAACGACCTGGTCGGCAACGACCATACGCCGGGCTTCCCTTCGGCGGCGCGTTTTGTCGCACAAGCCTTTGCCGGCGCGAATCTGGATAACGCAGCCTTGCCAGGCGTATATGTCGGTGTGGTGATGGGGCGGCATGCGGGATTCTTGACGGCGGCATCGGCGCTCGGTAAAAAATTTCCGGAAGACGGCCCGCACCTGATTTATCTGCCTGAACGTACCTTTGTCATCGAGAAATTTCTGGCGGACGTCAAGGCGACTTACGAACGTTATGGCCGCTGCGTGATCGCCGTCTCAGAAGGCATCCACGATGCGGCTGGTACACCTATCCTTAGCCTATTGGCCAAAGATCTGGAACATGATGACCATGGTAACGTCCAGCTCTCCGGCACCGGCGCACTGGCAGATTTGCTCTGTGAAGAGATCAAAGCCAAGTTAGGCATCAAGCGCGTGCGTGGCGATACTTTTGGCTATTTGCAGCGCTCATTTATCGGCTGCGTCTCTGATGTCGATCAACGTGAAGCCCGTGAAGTCGGCGAGAAAGCCGTACAGTTCGCGATGTGGGGCAAGCACAATGGTTCAGTCGCGATACGCCGCACCGGTTTTTACTCGGTCGATTATGATCTGCTACCGCTGGAAGCCGTCGCCGGCAAAACCAGGACCATGGAAGACGAATTTATCAGCGCCAGCGGCACCGATGTCACGGACGCCTTCCGCATGTACTTGCGGCCGCTCTTGGGGTCAGCCATGCCCGACGCTTTTCGCCTGCGCTTTAGCCCGGTTGAAAAAGTGCTGAATAAATCTTAATGATCATAGCCAGGAAAAAAGCGATTCTATGACAAGCCGCCGTAGCATTTTAAAAAAGACCATGCTGCTCACCGCCGCTGGTCTATTCACGGGATTACGCGCGCCCGCGCTATTCGCGCAAGAGCCTGAAGATAAATACGGCAAGCTGGCGCCGCCACCAGATCTATTTGATTCTCAGGCGCTGGATCTGGAATTTTGGGTCAAGCCGCGCACCCTCAATCTGGTGCGCCCAACCAGCGGCGAGCATGTCAATCTCTTGTACTGGAAAGATGGTGAGGTGCTCGATTCTGCATATCAGCAAGTCTGCCATTTGTTACGTGATGTCAACGGCAAAAAGTCGGCGCCTATCGATCCGAAATTGCTGGAAACCCTATGGGCGACGCAAGCCTTCATCGCGCGTTTTGGCATGACCAAGCCGCTGGAAATTCTCTCGGGATATCGTACGCCGGAATCAAATCAGCGCCTGATCGAAGAAGGCATCCCGGCGGCGCGCAAATCCTTGCACTTGGAAGGCCGGGCAGCGGATATACGGATAGCGCAATTACACGAAGAAGTCTTGGGTGAACTCATCCAAAGTTTCAGGCAAGGCGGCGTCGGTTTTTATTATCGTCCTAGTGCCAAAGGCGGCTGGATACATACCGACACCGGTTTGCAGAGAATGTGGAAAGGTTAGCGTTTTTTGCGGCTACGGTCGGCTGATTCGCGCAAGATCGTATAGTTCCAGTCGTGTTCGTTATGAACGCCGTTCGAGTCGACTATGATACGAAACATGTCTTGATCCTCTTTGACTCGCTGGCCTTTTGCCTCTAGCTTAAGGGTCACGTCATTGCGGTCATATACGTCGACCTCAACCTCAGTGCCGGCAATGGCAGCCGGAGAAGTCAATGCGGCGATGGATTTCGGGGTAAAGTCGACCATGTAAATCGGCATTGCAAATGCGCCCATACAGCCTCCTGAAATTGAATAATGCCTGTGCTGCGCTTGATTCTACTCGCGTATTTCAGGCATTTGGCGAAAAAAGAGGGAAATATGAAAATATCCATATTTCCCTCTTTTGTCGTCATTCTTATACTAATAATTCAAGGCTGAGCTAAGCTTCATGAATAGGCAAACATTCTACAGTTGCGTTTTCACCCAGGCGTGAATGCGCTGTTCCAGCACATCCAAAGGCAGGGCACCAGCGCCCAGGACCTCATCGTGGAAGGCACGAATATCGAACTTTTTGCCGAGTTTCTTAGTGGCATATTCGCGTAATTCGATGATTTTAAGCTGGCCAATTTTATAACCCAAGGCTTGTCCCGGCCAGACGATATAACGGTCAGTTTCGCTCTGCACTTCGACTTCTTCTATTCCTGAATGATCATGGAAAAAATCCACCACTTGCTGGCGATTCCATTTTTTATAATGCAAGCCAGTGTCAACTACTAAGCGAATTGCGCGCAACATTTCATCTTGCAGATGGCCGTAATAGCTGTACGGGTTTTGATAAAAACCCAACTCTTCGCCTAGACGTTCAGAATACAAAGCCCAACCTTCGGCAAAAGCGTTGTAGCCACCTTGCGCACGAAACGCTGGCAACTCTGGCAATTCTTGCGATATAGAAATTTGCATATGATGGCCAGGTACACCTTCATGCAAGGCCGTAGTCTCTATCGACAAGGTCGCACGATTGGCAAAATCGCCGGTATTCACCATCACATGGCCAGGGCGCGAACCATCTGCCGCTCCATGATTATACGAAGCGCCCGGGGCTTCCTTTTCGCTAAATTCCTCGACCGGCATGATGGTCACTTTTGCCTTCGGCAAACGGCCAAATAATTCTGGCAACTTGGCGTACATCTGGTCGGTGTATTTGTTGTACAGATCGAGAATTTCCTGACGGGATTTTGGATGAAGATCCGGATTCGTCAGCACCATCGCGTTGAAACTTTTCAGATCGGCGTAACCGAGTTTTTTCGCCACACCGAGCATCTGGTCTTCGATCCGTTTCACTTCGCGCAAGCCAAGTTGATGAATGTACTCTGGTGCCAGATCAGTCGTAGTCGATTCTTTGGCCCGATATTTGTAACGCGCCGCGCCGTCTGGCAAAGACCACAGACCCACTTCTTTACGGCCATGCGGGACATATTCTTCACGGACAAATTTGGCAAATTTTTGATAGGTAGGTACCACTTTCTGCTCGACTGCCGCCTTGATGGCAATACTCAAGCGCTGTTTATCGGCATCAGAGAAATCTGCCGGAAATTTATTCAGCGGTTGGGTAAATGGCGTTGCATCGATCTTCAAGGCGGCAATATCATCGCATTGACGGGCAATCTTCTCTAGCAAAAATTGCGGCGGCATCAGCTTATTCTTGATACCGTTTCGCATTTGAATGATGGTTTGATCGAATGCCTGTGGCAAAGCGTTCAGGCGCGCCACATAATCGTCATAGTCCTTGACCGTTGCAAATGACAACATCGCGACTAGTTCTGGTGTATTCAGATGGATACCGGAATTTTGCAATACCGGCATTTGCCAGTCTTTAAAGCGGACACCTGCGATGCTGCTTTTGAGCTGCTGCACCATCAAATCTTTATTCAACTTTTCCTGAACCGAAAAGCCCTTACTATCGATGGCAGAAAACCGATGTAAATAATCGAGGTCGGCTTTTTGATCTGCGTCGATCGCCGCCTGCGAAAAATCGCTAAGCCTATCGTTGTAACGCTTATCACCGAGCATAGAGGCGAACTCAGGACTGGTGCGCAGCTTGTATTCCCATTGCTCGGCCAGCAAAGAGTTGAGTGCAGCACGGCGCGCATCGAGACTGCTCGCCGCGTTGCCAGTATTGACGGCAGGCACGCTGGTAGCAGCAAAAATTTCAGTGTGAGTTGCACCAAGCGCAAGCAAAAGCATAGCGAGGTGTATCGATTTTTTAAGCTTCATATTTCAGTCTCGTTTTTGTGTAGGAATTTGAACGTCAGATAGACGTGAGAACTCTGCAAGAAGTTCATTTTATTCGATGCTTTATTTGAGCTTTTGTTGGGCTTTCGTGTTCAGCACAAAACATCGGTGATAATAGCGTGTATTTCTTCTCAACTATCTTTGCAAAAATCACCATGAACAGTCAAGATTTAGAAAATATTAACGTCACCTCGTTTGATGGCATGCCATCGCCGGAAGATTTGCATGCGCGCCTACCCTTGTCTGAATTGGCCGCAAACGCCGTGAATGATGGCCGGGTTGCCTTGCGTAATATTCTGGAGCGTAAAGATAAGCGTCTGTTTGTGGTGGTCGGCCCCTGCTCCATTCATGACCCGGTAGCCGGCCTCGATTACGCGCGTCGCCTGAAAGTTTTGCAGGAAGAAGTCAAGGATACGATGCTGCTGGTGATGCGCGTATATTTTGAAAAGCCTCGCACCACCACCGGCTGGAAAGGTTATATCAATGACCCGGCAATGGACGATTCTTTCCGCGTCGACCAGGGCATGGAACTGGCGCGCAAATTCTTGCTCGATGTCTGCGAACTCGGCTTGCCTACCGGTACCGAAGCGCTAGATCCGATCTCGCCACAATATCTGGGCGACCTGATCGCCTGGACCGCAATAGGCGCACGCACCACAGAATCGCAAACCCACAGGGAAATGTCATCAGGCCTATCGACCCCGGTCGGCTTCAAGAACGGCACCGACGGCGACATCAGCATCGCGATTAACGCGATACTTTCCGCCTCGCACCCGCATTCATTCCTGGGCTTAAACGGCCAAGGGCGAGTATCAATAGTGCGCACCCGTGGCAACCAACACGGCCACGTAGTCTTGCGCGGCGGCGATGGCCGGCCGAACTACGATACGGTCTCGGTGGCGATGGCGGAACAGGCCTTGCTCAAGGCGAAGTTACCAGCGAATATCGTGGTCGATTGCTCGCACGCCAACAGCTACAAAAAACCGGAATTACAACCGCTGGTGATGGCCGACGTGATCAACCAAGTAGTGAATGGCAACAGCTCATTGGTCGGCATCATGATCGAATCGAATATCGTGGCAGGCAACCAGAAAATCCCGGAAGATTTATCGCAACTGAAATACGGTTGCTCGGTGACCGATGCATGCGTCGATTGGGACACTACCGAAAAAATGATACGTGATGCGACGGTGCGTTTACGCAGCAAGTCTGCAAATTGATCAGCTAAAAAACTGACGAAAAAAAAGTCCCTGACGAAACTCAGGGACTTTTTTATTTTCTGCAATCACAGATTAATTTTAACGCTTGCGGCTATCCAGGCTAAACGCTCCGCTACCGTTCACCACCACCATCAGCAAACCACCTGCCATGGAAATATTTTTCATAAAATGGATCATCTGGTTTTGCGCCTGATCTGCCGGAACACCCCAGAAGTTATGAAAGAACACCGCAGCCGATACCGTAAATAACAGCATCGCGGCAGCGGCCCAGCGCGCCTTATATCCTAGTATCAGCGCGATGCCGCCACCGAGTTCTACCATGATCGCAGCGATGGCAGCTAAAGCGGGAAACGGCAAACCCTTGCTGGCGATGTAGCCGACCGTGCCTTCAAAGCCGGGGATTTTTCCAGCGCCGGACATGACAAAAATCAGCGCGATTAAGATACGGCCAACTAGTGGACCAAATTGTTGTAATGCATTCATATGTGTTCCTTTTAAAAAAGTTTGATCAGTTTATGCAGCTAATTTGCCGGCACGGTAATCGTTTATCGTCTGTAAAATTTCGGCCTGGGTGTTCATCACAAACGGGCCATATTGCACGATAGGTTCACGCAATGGTCGTCCCGCAATTAATATGGCACGGCTGGCACCATTCGCGCGTAGCGTCACGCCATTACTGCTTGGCTCATTGCGCAAAATCGCCATACGCTGTTGCGGCACCGTTTGTTCACCTATCTGTATTTCACCGCGGTACACATACACGAAGGCGTTCATTTCCGCCGCCATCGCTTGCGAGAATATTGCGCCGTCTTCCAGATGCAAATCCAGATATAGCGGCTCGGTAATTTCACGCTGCATTGCGCCTGTTATGCCATGGCTGCTACCGGCGATCACGCGCACCTTCGCGCCTTCTGGCGTGGTGAATTCCGGAATGCTTTCGCTCTGGATATCCTTATACCAAGGCGCCGTCATCTTGTCTTTGGCGGCCAGATTGAGCCACAGCTGAAAACCCTCCATGCGACCTTCTTCCTGCTCTGGCAATTCTGAATGGATCACGCCACGGCCGGCCGTCATCCATTGCACGCCGCCGTTTTGCAGCAAGCCAGAATTACCCGCGCTGTCGTGATGGCGCATGCGCCCGGTCAGCATATACGTGATAGTTTCAAAACCACGGTGCGGATGATCCGGAAAACCGCCGATATAGTCTTGTGGATCGTCGGCACCAAAGGCATCAAGCATCAGGTAAGGATCAAGGCGCTTTTGCAAACCTTGCTGCAGCACGCGTGTAAGTTTGACGCCATCGCCATCCGTGGTGGCTTGGCCGATAATCAGCTGCTCTACGCTGCGCGCTTGCGTGACAATTTCTTGCTGCAATGTGACTTGTGTCTGATCTTTCATGATGCTTGTCCTTTAGTTGTTACTGCTTTTGCAAAATTTACGCTGCAATCAATTCTTGTATCTGCTGGGTCGCTGCGGCAAAAGCGGCTTGCTCAGCGTCTGGCCCCATCGCCATACCTTCAGCAAAAATAAATTCTACGTCCGTCATCCCTAAGAAGCCCAGAAAGGTTTGCAGATACGGTGTCATGGTGTCACTAGGAGTGTTGCGATGTACGCCACCGCGTGTCAGCACTACATACACTTTTTTCCCTTTCAACAAACCTTCTGGTCCATTTGCCGTGTAGCGGAAAGTGACTTGCGCACGTGAGACCGCATCTATCCAGTTTTTCAGCTGCGCCGGCACCGCAAAGTTATACATCGGTGCTGCCAGAACCAAGGTATCGGCGGCTTGCAACTCGGCGATCAAGGCATCATCTATAGCCACCCGTGTTGCCTGTTCCGCATTACGGTTTTCAGCTGGAGTAAATAGCGCTTGCAAGGCGACTTCATCGAGCATAGGTTGCGGTGTACGACCGAGGTCACGCAGAGTCAGTTTAGCTTCAGGATTGGCGCCTAACAAGCTTTGTACCAGTTCATTCGCCAAACGGCTGGAATGGGAGGCATCGGCACGTACGCTAGAGTTGATTTGCAGAATGTTCATGATTTTCTTTCGTGTTTGGTTGGTGTAGGTGTACTTTAGTCGTTCCAAAAATAAAGCGGAAGTCCATAAAATGGATATAATTGTTCCATTAATGGCACAAAATAGATAAAGGACTGAAAATGAACCTGGAAGCCAACGACCTTTTGCTGTTCGCCCGCGTGGTCGACGAAGGTAGTTTCAGCCGCGCCGCCGAGCGCCTGGGCCTGCCGAAATCGACCCTGTCGCGCCGCATTACCGGGCTGGAGGCGCAGCTCGGCGAACGATTGTTACTGCGCACCACGCGCAAACTTTCCGTGACGGATTTTGGCCATGCGGTGTTACTGCATGCGCATCAGGTCACGGCCGAAGTGGAGTCGACCATGGCGCTAGCGCAGCACAGGCAGATACAACCAAGTGGGCGACTGCGGGTGTCGATGCCGAATGATCTGGTAAATCAGGTATTGGGGGAATTTCTGGCAAGATTTATCGCGCAATATCCGGCGATTTCTTTAGAACTGGATCTCTCGGCAAGACGGGTAGACCTGATCGGTGAAAATTTTGATGTGGCGATCCGCATGGGAGATTTGCCGGATGATTCCACACTGGCCGCGCGTCGTCTGGCGACGTTTTCTGTCGGATTGTATGCTTCGCCAACTTACCTGAAGCAACGCGGTCAGCCGTATGAACCGGAAGCGTTGATGGAACGCGACAGTTTGCTGATATTGACGCGCAACGGCGAACCTGCACTCTGGACGTTGACGCGCGGTGAGGAAAGCTGGCGAGGATCTCCGCCAGCGCGCGCCACCGCCAACTCACCAGAAACCCTGATTCACATGGCGCGCCAGGGTTTGGGTATTACCATGTTGGCCGACCATTACGCGTATAAGCTAGTACAGTCAGGTGAGTTGGTACAAATTCTGGGCGACTGGAATATCGCCCCGATAAATGCCTGGGCAGTGTTCCCCGGCCGGCGTTTAATGCCAGCCAGGACAAGAGTATTTCTGGATGCCTTGCAAGAAGAATTCTCAGGGCCGCGTTGTCAGAAAGCGGAGGCTGAGATCAGTAAAAATTTGCGAAAAAATGTAGGTC
>JAZJYB010000091.1:0-25976 GCA_040390685.1 Pseudomonadota bacterium
GATGCGTGACTGCACGGGCAAATCGGCGCAAGCGTGGCAGCAGGGCCGCAATTTCAAGCTGCAATGGCGTTGTGGTTAAAGTCATAGATGTTAGGGCGTGTTGACATATGATTTGGGAGTGCGAATGAGTCTAAACGGGTGCAGGGCTAGGCGCAACACGCGCGGTAGTGCGAGCACTATAAGCGGGGTGCAACAACGCCATGCGCCCGTTTAGTCCATTCCCTCCGGGTTCAAAGCAAAACGCACGATGGACTGCGTTGCACCTCTTGCTGAGGCCTTGGCCTCAGCGGCGACGCGCGCCTTGCCATCCTGCGTTTTGCTTTGAACGCATCTCCCAAATCATATGTCAACACGCCCTAGAGCTGAATATTTTATTTGACGCAGTGGATAAGCATAGGCGCGATTCTTGCCTATCCTCCCAAGGATTAGACTTATGATAGGAATACTGTTGATGACGCATGCACCGCTAGGCTCTGCTTTCATGCAGGCTGCGCAACATGTTTTTCGCAGTATGCCGGAGCGCTTCGAAGCGATTGATGTGATTGCCGACCAGAATATTGACGAGGTCAATCTCATGGCGCGTGAGGCGGTCAAGCGTTTGAATGATGGTTCAGGGGTACTGGTCATGACCGATGTCATGGGTGGCACACCGTCTAATTGCTGCCGCCATTTGGGTGAGCCGAGCGAGGTGGCGGTGATCGCCGGGATTAGTTTGCCGATGCTATTACGCGCTATCACGTATCGGCAAGACACCTTGGATGTAGTGGTAGAAATGGCGCTCGCCGGTGGACAAAGTGGTGCAATGCGGGTGGACAACCGCATTAAACTTTCGCCGCATTAGTTTGGTTTGGATATGGTATTTTTATAAAGTGAATGCAGAATGATCCAACAAGAAATTGAAATAGTAAATAAGCTAGGTTTGCACGCGCGCGCGTCGGCCAAGTTGACGCAATTGGCCGGCAAGTTTAAGTCCGAAGTCTGGCTGACACGCAATAGCCGCAGGGTGAATGGAAAATCCATCATGGGCGTAATGATGCTGGCGGCCGGCAAGGGCAGCAAAGTAATGTTGGAAACCGACGGCGAGCAAGAGCAGGAATGTTTCGATGCGATTCTGGCGCTGGTGAATGATAAGTTTGGTGAGGGCGAGTAAGCCTTAAAACTTAGACATAATGATTAATGTTGTGATTAGATTTTAAGCTTAGAATTCCCGTTATCGTCTAATCGTTAACCACAAATTCATGCACGCTAGTGGCGCCTGTTTTTGATGTTGCAGCTGCTTTTGACACAGAATTCCGCTTAAGGCGCTGCCATTTGTGCAGGGCAGAAAATGGATCAGAAAGCTTCGTTGTTTGAGCGTAGCGAGTTTCGAAGCTTTCCCATTTTTTGACTTGCACAAATGGGGACCCGAAGGGCAGCGAATGCGGTCGCCTTCTTTTGCTTACATTTTCTTGGCGAAGCAAGAAAAGTAAGTAGCCGCCGGTCTACCACCGGCCGGCAATCTTGAAGTAGCAACGGTACATAGCAAGACTTGTGGGTAACGATTAGCGCTTGCGCTGGAATGACGAGTTAGATTTATAGAAGCGCCGAAAAAATAAGGGACACAGCATGGCATCATTCACTCTGCAAGGTATCCCCGTCTCACGCGGTATTACGATAGGTCGCGCGCATTTGTTGCGTCCTGCGGCCTTGGATGTTCAGCATTACCTGATCGCACAAGAGCAGGTAGAAGCCGAAGTGCAGCGCCTGCAAATGGCGATTGCCCAGGTGCATAAAGAATTACAAACCATCTGGTCGGATTTGCCGGCAGATGCACCGACCGAACTCGGTGCCTTTCTCGATGTACACGCCTTGATACTCTCTGATCCGATGATTTCCGATGCGCCTTTGGATATTATCCGGACTCGCCACTATAACGCCGAATGGGCGCTGGTCACGCAGATCGACGTGTTGTCAGCACAGTTTGATGAAATCGAAGATGACTATTTGCGCGAACGCAAGGCCGATATCCAGCAAGTTGCGGATCGGGTATTGAAGGTACTCACCGGCAGCGCGCACAGCTTGCCCAGAACCAGCGGCATCGATGAACGCAATGCAAATATGATCGTGGTTGCCAGAGATATTTCGCCGGCTGACATGATGCAATTTCGTAATGTTGCCTTTACCGGTTTTGTCACGGATGAAGGCGGGCAGAATTCACACACTGCCATCGTTTCGCGCAGTCTCGGCATTCCCGCCGTGGTCGGTCTAGGGAATGCCTCGCGCCTGATCGAGCAAGATGATTGGCTCATCATTGATAGTGATGCGGGCGTAGTGATCGTTGCACCTTCTGCGCAAGTCATCGGCCAGTATAGAAATCGCCAGGCGATCCTATTAAAGCTCAGGAAAAAACTGGTCAGGCTGAAAAAAACGCCGGCGATCACGCAAGACGGTACAGAAATTACTTTGTTGGCGAATATCGAATTGCCGCAAGATGCAGTCGCAGCCTTAGATGCAGGTGCCAGTGGTGTCGGCTTGTTCCGTTCCGAATTTTTATTTATGGGGCGTACCGGGCAAGATCATCAATTGCCCAGTGAAGACGAGCAATTTATCGCGTATCGGGATGCGGTTACCGCCATGAAGGGCAGGCCAGTCACGATCCGTACCTTGGACGTCGGCGCTGATAAGCCTATGGATACCACCGAACACAATATCCTGAATCCGGCACTGGGTTTGCGCGCGATCCGGTATTGCCTGAAAGAGCCGCAAATATTTCTGACCCAGCTGCGCGCCATCTTGCGTGCCTCGGCTTTCGGGACTGTGCATATCCTGATCCCGATGATGGCACACGCCTTTGAAATCGATCAGTCCTTGGCAATGATAGAGCAGGCAAAAGCCGAGTTGTTGCAAGAAAATCGGCGGTTTGACGACAGGATAGCAGTCGGTGCCATGATCGAGGTACCTGCGGCGGCATTGAGTTTGCCGATGTTCGTTAAAAAGCTCGACTTCTTATCGATAGGCACGAACGATCTGATTCAATACACGTTGGCCATCGACAGGGCCGACCATGAAGTCGCGCATTTATATAGCGACACCCATCCGGCGATACTGCAATTGCTGGATATGACGGTGAGCGCCGCGCAAAAAGCGGGTATTCCCGTGGCAATTTGCGGTGGAATGGCCGGTGATGCGCGCCTCACCCGTTTGCTGATCGGCATGGGATTCCGCGAACTCTCCATGCCGGCGGCGCTATTGCCGGAGGTAAAACAAGAGATCCTGAATGCCGATATTTCTGCCCTGCAGCCATATGTGAAGAAGATCCTGCGGAGCTATGATCCACTGGTGATACATGAAACACTGGCGATGATGGCAACTTCAGTGACTTTGCATTGATAGGACTTACGAAAAATCGCCCCAGCGTTGTTGCACTCGCCCGAAGTAGAAATAAAGTACTGAAGTACTGGCATCAAAGGTGCGGTGTAGTCGGGAATTCAGACAATATATTGTCTGCCGACGTAACGGGCATCCCATACTTGGGATGCTTCCCCAGCACCAAAGGAAGTTATGCCTAGCTGGGACAATTTTGCGTAAGCCCTAATTGAATCATCGATAATTGGTGTAAGTACAAAATCATTCCAGTTTGACGGGCAACTCAGATTTCGCTATTCTTCTGCTATAAACTTTGCGCCGATTTGAAAATCAGCTTGCGGGCGCAGTTCCAGTTTGTCTGGAATAAATAAATACGGCTAAAGCGAGCTTGAATGCTTAGTCCTTCTCCCATTCAGCCCTTCTTTTAGCCCCTTTGAACAGTAATAGAGATCGTTGATCTCACGGGAAGAGCGTATGTCATCCATAGGAATCGTCACGCCACAGGCGTATCGTTTCACCGAGCCGCTAGCCTTGCAAAGCGGTGCCAGCATTGCCGATTACACCTTGATGGTGGAAACCTACGGCACCTTAAATGCCGATAAATCGAATGCCGTGTTGGTGTGCCACGCACTGAATGCCTCACATCACGTCGCAGGGGTGTATGCCGATCAGCCGAAGAATATTGGCTGGTGGGACAACATGGTCGGCCCCGGCAAACCATTGAATACCGACGAGTTTTTTGTCATCGGCGTGAATAATCTCGGCTCTTGTTTTGGTTCTACCGGTCCTATGCATATCAACCCCGATACGGGCAAACCGTATGGCGCAGATTTCCCCGTGGTCACGGTGGAAGACTGGGTGCGGGCGCAGGCGCTGCTGGCCGATGTGATGGGGATTACGCAGTTTGCCGCCGTCATGGGCGGTTCGCTAGGCGGGATGCAAGCGCTGGCCTGGAGCATCATGTTTCCCGAGCGTTTGCGCCACTGCGTAGTGATCGCCTCGACCCCAAAACTTTCGGCACAAAACATCGCGTTTAACGACGTGGCACGCCAGGCGATTTTGACTGACCCGGATTTTCATGGCGGCGATTTTTATGCCCATAAAGTCGTGCCGCGCAACGGCCTTCGCGTGGCACGCATGATCGGGCATATCACGTATTTGTCGAACGATGACATGGCGGAAAAATTTGGCCGCGAGTTAAAAACCGGCGAATACCAATTTGGCTTTGGTGTCGATTTCGAGATTGAATCTTATCTGCGTTATCAAGGCGATAAATTCTCGGATTATTTTGATGCCAACACCTATTTACTGATCACCAAGGCACTCGATTATTTTGACCCGGCACGCGCTTTTGGCGGCGATTTGAGCAAAGCATTAGCCAATACCAAGGCGCAATTTTTATTGGTTTCATTTGGTACAGACTGGCGCTTCGCCCCGGAACGTAGCCGCGAAATAGTACAGGCACTGGTCGAGAATAAACGCACGGTCAGTTATGCCGAGATCGATGCGCCGCATGGCCATGATGCTTTCTTGCTGGAAGATGAGCGTTACCTGAATCTGGTTGCTGCTTACTACTCCCGAATTGCAAACGAATTGCTTAAGGAAGCCGCATGAATTTTTCTGAACTCAGTCAAGAGCGCCCCGACCTGGCCTTCATCGCCCACTGGATCGCGGCAGGCACGCATGTGCTGGATGTCGGCTGCGGCGATGGCATCATGCTCGATTATCTGCAAAGTGACAAAAGCTGCACTGGTTACGGTGTAGAAATCGCTGATGACAAGGTGCTGGCCTGCGCCAAGCGTGGTGTCAACGTGATCCAGCAAGATATGGAAAACGGTCTTGGCATTTTTGCCGACAATGCCTTTGATACCGTGCTATGCCTGTCTTCGCTACAGATGATGAAGCACGTAGAGCCGCTACTGCGTGACATCGCGCGGGTCGGCAAAGAGGCCATCGTCTCCTTCCCGAATTTTGGTTACTGGCCGCATCGCACCGCGCTACTCCGTGGCAAAATGCCAGTCTCGAAAGCGCTGCCGTATGAATGGTATGACACGCCGAACGTACGCTGCGCCACGATCTATGATTTTGCCGATCTGGCCGATGATGTCGGGCTGGAAGTCATGGAATGCCTGGCCCTGCATGAAGGAAAACCGATCAAGTGGCTGCCCAATTTGCGTGGTAGCCTGGCAGTATTTCGCTTGAAGAAAAAATGACCGCCCCAGCCCGCCCCAAGCGCACCGCGCTAGAAATGCTGCGCGAATTAAAGCAACCGAAAGTCGCGGCGATGCTCGGGCTCGGCTTCTCGTCGGGCCTGCCGTTCCTGCTTACCGCCAACACCTTTGGTTACTGGCTGCGCGATGCGGGCACTAGTCTGCTCGCTATCGGCTTTATCTCCTGGGTCGGTTTCGCGTACGCATTCAAGGTCTATTGGTCACCTCTGGTGGATAGGCTTGACTTGCCGCTGCTCGGGCGCTTCGGCCGACGCCGTGGCTGGATGTTGCTGTGCCAGCTACTGGTGGCGATAGGGCTCATCGGCATGGCGATCGTCGGCACCGACGGTGGTCTGGCTGCGATCGGCGCGTTCGCATTGCTCACCGCATTCGCGTCGGCAACGCAGGACATCGCGATCGACGCCTGGCGCATCGAGGCCGCGAGCGATGCGGATGAAGTCGGCTTGATGACGTCGGCCGCACAGCTGGGCTACCGCATCGCGTTGCTGGTGACCGACGCACTGGTGATCGCAATGGCCGCGCGCATCGGCTGGTCGCTGTCTTACCTCGCGATGGCTGTGCTGATGGCGCTCGGTGTGCTGGCGACGCTGTTCGCTACTGAGCCGATTCGCGCCGACGTGGCGCTGGCAAGCAAGCCGCCGCTATGGACCTTGCGCGGCCTGATGGACGCGGTGATCGGGCCCTTTGTCGATTTCTTCGCCAAGCATAAGGCAGCTGGCCTAGTGATGCTGCTGATGGTCGCGCTGTACCGCCTGCCTGATTTCGTGATGGGGCCGATGTACAACCCGTATTACCACGACCTTGGGCTCACCAAGGACACGGTTGCGTTTGTGCGTGGCACCTTTGGTCTGGTTGCGGTGTTCGCGGGCATCGCGGCCGCAGGCCTCTCCGCCGTACGGCTCGGCATGATGCCTACCCTGATTGTAGGGCTGGTGCTGGAAGGCATAGGGACGGCGGCCTTCGCACTACTGAGCCTGCATCCTGAACCAGGCTTGTTCGCCGCCGTGATGGCGTTTGATAGCTTCGCGCAAACCTATGCCGGCGTCGCACTGGTCACGTATATGTCTAGCCTTACCAGCCTAGGCTATACCGCCACGCAATACGCCTTGCTTTCGTCCACCTATGCCTTGCTGGGCAAGTTTCTCAAAGGCTTTTCTGGAGTAGCGGTCGAAACGCTCACACCCACGCATGGGCTGCTAGGCGCGTACGCCACCGCATTCATCGCCACCGGACTCACAGCCATCCCGCCGCTCGTCCTGCTGGCACTACTGTGGCGTATGCAGGTGCGTGCAGCGCGTAGCGGATAGAAGGTCTCCTGCCGCGGGCAAATATGACGGTCTGGCCAGCGTGGCGCTCCTCATTTCAACATTTAGCTAGACAATGTAAAATGTGAGACTCGATTCTAATGACCTGCGCCATGAAATACCTCGCATTATTCACTTCCTTCATACTGGCAGCACACGGCCAGGCGCAAGCTGCGCAACCTCAAGACGGTGTCAAAGTCGGCGAAATGTCGATTTTCCGTAAGCTCGCCCCGACTGGCGCATTGGAAGGCCAGGCCGCCCAGCAATACGTGCAAACCATGCAAGACGCGCAGCGCCAACACGCACTTGCACCTGATACCCATCCGCAAGTTATACGCTTGCGCGCGATTGCCACCAAGCTGATTCCCTTCGCCTTGCGCTGGAACGAACGTGCGCCGCAATGGAAATGGCAAGTCAATTTAATCGGTTCAAAGCAAATCAATGCCTACTGCATGCCAGGCGGAAAAATAGCGTTTTATACTGGCATATTAGATTCACTGAAACTCACTGACGATGAAATCGCCATCGTCATGGGGCATGAAATTGCGCATGCGCTGCGCGAACATGGTGCTGAGCGTGCCGGCAAGAATATGGTCGCTCGCGTCGGCGTAGTCGCGCTGGAATTATTTGCCAGCGCCAAGGGATACGATCCTAACCTGGCTGGCGCAGTTGGGGGCGGCGCGGCCAAACTCGGCATGCTCAAATTCTCCCGTGATGACGAGACCGAAGCCGACGTGGTCGGCCTGGACATCGCCGCCCGGGCCGGTTACGACCCACGCGCGGGCGTCGCACTCTGGCAAAAAATGGCAATCGCGAGCAAAGGCGCGCCGCCAAAATGGCTCTCCACGCATCCGGCCGGTAATGACCGCATCGCGGAAATTAAACATCACCTGCCTGAAGTGATGCCTTTATACGCCCACGCCAAAGGAGCAGACGTTAACACCATGTCGGCTTATAGAACCAATGTCAAAGGGATAGATCCCGTGAGTTATCCAGGCAACTAAAAGCTTCGCGCCGGATCGTGGCTTACTTGTAAGTGATAATCAAAGGCGCATGATCACTGAAGCGTTGCTCTTTGTAGATCGCGGCTGATGTGGCTTTGGCCGCAATGCCAGCGGTAGCCACATGGTAATCGATGCGCCATCCCACATTATTCGCCCAAGCCTGACCGCGATTGCTCCACCAGGTATACGCGTCGCCAGTGGTCTCTGGATGCAGGCGGCGATACACATCAACCCAACCCTGCTCGTCAAACAAGGCCGTCATCCAGGCGCGCTCTTCAGGCAAGAAGCCGGAATTTTTCTGGTTGCTTTTCCAGTTTTTCAAATCGATTTCTTTATGCGCGATATTCCAGTCGCCGCAAATCACCAGCTCGCGCCCCTCGGCTATCAACTTAGACAAATGCGGCATAAACAAAGCCATAAAACGGAACTTGGCCTCTTGCCGCTCAGGCGAGGATGAGCCAGAAGGGCAATACAGTGAGATCACCGTCAGTGCACCAAAGTCGCAGCGCACATAGCGCCCCTCGGCATCAAATTCAGCGTCGCCAAATCCAATCACCACGGCATCCGGTTCTTTTCGGCTATACACGCCGACACCTGAGTAACCCTTTTTCTCGGCATAATGAAAATGCCCATGCATGCCATCAGGGTTAAGAAACTCAGGTGTCATATCCGCTTCTTGTGCCTTAAGCTCCTGTACGCAGACAAAATCGGCTGCCTCTTTCACCATCCATTCAAAGAAACCCTTTTTTGCTGCAGAGCGGATGCCGTTGAGGTTGGCTGAGATGATTTTTTTCATGGTGTGGTCGCTATGGCTAAAAAATGAAGGAAAAGCATACCAGATCAGCGGGATTTATGGGTTTGCCGATGAAATGCAATGCATCGAAGAGTCGATAGTTTATACTTCTGCTCTTCGAGATTTATAGACGTATATGGCCAATTAGAGATGACTGAAAAACAATTACGCGAGCAGCTCGATGCGGTCTATACGAGCACTTCCTGGAAAATAACTGCGCCTTTGCGTTTTTTTTCTTTGTTGCTGAAATCAGGTGGGTGGCGAGTTATTTCACCAAGGAAAATGATTTTTTGGGCGGTTAATCGAATTGCACGTCAACCGCGATTGCGCGCGTTGGCGCGGAACGTATTACGGAGGTTCCCAAGGGTAGCGTGCTACTTCAGAAAATTCATCCTCGATAATAATCTGCATGCGCTCACAAGCTATATACCCACTTTTTCTGTGGCCAGAACAGAGCAAGACCTGACGCCTCATGCGTTCGCAATCCTGAGCGAATTACGTGCCGCTATTGAGCGGCAAAAGTAATTCTTATGCGCATTCTCTTGGATTTACAAGCATGTCAATCGACCGGTAGTCGGCATCGTGGTATCGGACGCTATTCGTTAGCATTAGCGCGTGCGATGGCAAAAAATGCAGGATCACATGATTTGCAGTTAATGTTGAGTGGACTTTTCCCCGAGACAATTCAATCCCTGCGCCGAGAGTTTGAAGGTTTAGTTCCGTCAGATCGTATTCATATCTGGCAGACTCCAGGACCAGTCGCTGAATTAATTCCTGATAATTATCGGCGCTGCCGAACTGCCGAGTTTGTGCGCGAACAGGCTTTGGCGTCACTGAGACCTGATATCGTGCATGTCACCAGTTTGTTTGAGGGTTCTGGTGATAATGCAGTTTCTAGTGTTGGTGTGAATGGGGAACATTTGCCGACGGCCGTGACACTTTATGACCTGATTCCTCTAGTTTACGAGAAGCAGTATCTCGGAGCTCCGCGTCAGCGGGCTTGGTATTACCGCAAGCTTGGTAGTTTGAAGCGAGCGGATTTATTACTAGCGATTTCTGAGTCATCGCGTCAAGAAGGATTGGACTGGCTTGATCTGCCGCCTGAACGTATAGTCAATATCTCTTCAGCAGTTGATGCGCATTTTCAGCCAAGATCGTGCTCGCAGGATGCCATGTTGTCTTTGAGGCATCGCTATGCACTCGTCAGGCCATTTGTGATGTACACAGGGGGCATTGATTTACGTAAAAATATTGAAGGTTTGGTACGTGCATACGCTGCTTTGCCTTTGCTTATTCGTCAGCAATATCAACTGGCCATAGTTTGTAGTGTTCAGCCGGAAGATCGTGATCGCTTGGAAAAAATAGCGCGTCAATATGGCCTGGCTGCTGATGAGTTAGTTTTGACTGGTTTTGTGTCAGAGCAGGATTTACTTCTTTTGTATCAGGATTGCGCGCTGTTTGTTTTCCCTTCATGGCATGAAGGATTTGGCTTGCCGGCGTTAGAGGCAATGTCGTGCGGAGCTCCGGTTATTGCAGCCAATACAAGTAGTTTGCCTGAAGTAATAGGTCGCGCCGATGCTTTGTTCGATCCGCGAAACGAAGTCGCAATTACTACTAAATTACATCAGGCTTTGAGTGATAACGCTTTCCGCTCCAGTTTGTGTTTACATGGATTAGAGCAAGCGAAGAAATTTTCATGGGATTCCTCTGCCAAGGTAGCGATTGCCGCTTTTGAAGAGCAATACGCCAGACGTAAATCGACGATACAAGTTGGTGTACTTACGCAATTTCAAGCCCCGAAACCAAAACTTGCATTTTTCTCGCCTTTGCCATCAGCACGTTCCGGTATTGCCTACTACAGTGCAGAATTATTGCCAGAACTGGCGACCTACTACGATATTGAATTGATTGTTGATCAGGAAACGGTAGATGATCCCTGGCTTACGGCAAATTTCCCCATAAGAACCTGGCAATGGTTCGATCAGCACGCTGATAAATTTGACCGAGTGCTATATAACTTTGGCAATTCTGCGTTTCATACGTACATGTTCGAGATGCTCGATCGTCACCCCGGTGTAGTAGTACTGCACGATTTCTTTGTTAGCAACCTGATTCAGCATTTGGATGCCACCGGACAAAAACCAGGGGAATGGTCAAAGGAGCTGTATCGATCTCACGGTTATATTGCTTTACTTGAGAAACAAAAAACCAGCGATCTTGATAGCATCGTCTGGAAATATCCTTGTAATTTATCAATATTAAATAAAGCAGAAGGCGTAATTGTCCATTCACAATACTCCATTGAGCTTGTGAAACAATGGTACGGTGATAAATTGGCGGAAACTTGTGAAAAAATTCCCCATTTACGAAAATCACCTTTTGCCACGGATAAATCGATTGCCCGTCAGCAACTAGGTTTGGCTGACGGTGATTTCTTATTGTGTTCTTTCGGCATGCTTGGCCCCGTCAAAGAAAATGCCAAGTTACTCAATGCTTGGCTTGCTTCACCTTTGTCAAAGGATAAGCGCTGTCATTTGGTATTTGTCGGTCAGCCGGACGAAAGCGAATATTGCGCACAACTAATACGCACCATTAAGAATAAGAGCAATGGTGATCAAATCAAAATTACCGGTTTCGCAGACACTGAATTATTCCGGACGTATTTGATGGCCGCAGATGCCGCGGTGCAGTTGCGGAGCCTTTCTCGTGGAGAAACCTCCGGAACAGTGCTAGATTGCATGGCGTACGCTATTCCGACCATCATTAATAATAATGGTTCTATGAGCGAATTACCGGAATATGCCTTAATTAAATTGGCTAACGAGTTTACAGAAACTCAATTACAAGAGAAATTGGTTTTATTGAAAAATGATACGGCACTGAGGTTTAAGCTTGGTCAAAGTGCCGCAAAATTTATCCGTGAGCATCATGCCCCGGAGTTGATTGCGCAACAGTACTCCGCTGCGATTGAACAATTCTTTAAATGGGAACCTGCAAGCCGCTTGCACCGCACATTAGAAAAAATTGCAGCGATAGAAATGGGCACCTCACCGAATGAGCAAGATTTAATTTCGGTCGCTCAATGTTTGTCAATAAATGAAGAGTATCGTGGCGTGCGACAGATATTTGTGGACATAAGCAATGTCAATTTTGACGCCGCTGGCGACGCCTATTTACGAACGAAAGAACTTGTATCAGCAGTGCTGTTGGCATTTTTCAGTACCTCACCGATAGGGTTTCGTGTTGAGCCGGTGATACTTAGTTCAAATAATGGGAATGATAGTTTGCGCTATGCCAGGCAAAAAAGTTGCGAATTACTTGATCTCGCGCCCATTTTATTGACCGATGATCTGCTTGAAGCGAGGGGGCAAGATATTATCGTTACTCTTATAGAGACATCTGTTTTGAATGTTGAGTCGGATTCGCTATTTTTGTCACTAGGCGATGGGCGCTACCAATTGAATATTGGTGGAATCGTCACCGACACTGCGAGTAATAAAAGTGAAAAATTCCTACAAGAATTAAACCTCTTTTGGGCCAAATTTATATTGAAATGACGATACGCCATAATGGTTTACTTATGGCCACGAATTAAAAATGATGGGAGATTATTTTGAGTAAAATACAACAAAAATTTATCAAGTTTGCGGTAGACGCTGGCGTTATTCGCTTCGGTGATTTCGTCACTAAAGCGGGAAGAAATTCACCGTATTTTTTTAATGCCGGGCTATTCAATGACGGTGCCAATCTGGGTAAGCTGGCGGCTTTTTATGCACAAACACTGATCGATTCTGGTGTCGAGTTCGATATGCTGTTTGGACCCGCCTACAAAGGTATCACGCTTGCTTCTGCCACTGCCGTCGCATTGGCCGCCCGGGGTCAGAATGTTCCATTTGCGTATAACCGCAAAGAAGCCAAAGATCATGGTGAGGGAGGTTCAATTGTCGGCGCCAAGTTACATGGCAAGGTGGTAATTGTTGATGACGTGATTTCGGCCGGTACTTCTGTACGAGAATCCGTTGAAATGATCCGGACTGCTGGCGCTACGCCCGCTGCTGTCTTGATCGCGCTAGATCGTATGGAGCGCTCCGGCAAGGATGATGCATTGACGGCACATTCTGCAGTGCAAGAAATTACACAAGCCTACGGCATTCCTGTCATCGCAATTGCAAATTTGAACGATTTGTTTGAATCTTTATCTATTGAAGGCGCTGATTCATCACTTACGCAGCACAGAAAGGCAGTGGCAGCCTATCGCCAGCGCTATGGCGCAATGTAAATAGATTCCTTATGGAAATGCTATTTTCACACTTTGTTGCAAGAGTTTGCCGATGCCTTCAACCATTATTGTATACTGGCAGATTGTGATATGGATCACAGAAGGTTTGTGACTCAAGCTACACTATTTGCCTGAGTCATTAATAATAAGAAAATTTGAATATTCGCTACGGCGAAGAGGTTTGTGAATGAGTAAAAAAGCGTTAATTACGGGTGTGACAGGACAAGATGGCGCGTATCTTGCCGAGTTGTTGTTGGAAAAAGGCTATACGGTTTATGGTACCTATCGCCGCACCAGTTCAGTAAACTTTTGGCGCATCGAAGAACTTGGCATAGCAAGCCATCCTAATTTGAATCTGGTTGAATATGATCTGACAGATCTTTCTGCCAGTATCCGCCTGCTACAAAATACTGGTGTGACTGAGGTGTACAACCTGGCGGCACAGAGTTTTGTCGGCGTCTCTTTTGAGCAGCCTTTGACTACCACCGAAATTACCGGTATCGGCGCGCTTAATTTACTGGAAGCAATCCGTATTGTCGACACCAAGATCCGTTTTTATCAGGCATCTACCTCAGAAATGTTCGGCAAAGTTCAGGCCGTTCCGCAAATTGAATCCACTCCGTTTTATCCGCGTAGCCCGTATGGTGTTGCCAAGTTATATGCGCACTGGATGACGATCAATTATCGTGAGTCGTACGGTATTTTTGGTTGTAGCGGTATTCTGTTTAACCATGAGTCGCCTTTACGCGGACGAGAATTCGTCACACGCAAGATCACAGATTCTGTCGCCAAGATTAAACTTGGAAAATTGGATTGCCTGGAGTTAGGCAATATGGATGCCAAGCGTGATTGGGGTTTTGCCAAAGAATATGTAGAAGGCATGTGGCGTATGTTGCAAGCCGATAAGCCCGATACCTTTGTGCTGGCAACTAACCGCACCGAAACCGTCCGTGATTTTGTCATCATGGCATTTAAAGCCGTTGATATTCAACTCAAATGGCAAGGCGAAGCGGAAAACGAAACAGCGGTGTGTGGTAAAACGAATAAATTGATGGTTCGGGTGAATCCAAAGTTCTATCGTCCAGCCGAAGTGGAATTACTGATCGGCGATCCTAAAAAGGCCAAAGATGTATTGGGCTGGGAGCCAAAGACCACCCTGGAACAATTATGTAAGATGATGGTAGAAGCCGACTTACGTCGTAATGTTGATGGCAATTCATTCTGATTCCCTAGCTAAGCCTAAGCCACGTGCACTTATTACCGGGCTAAGGGGGTTTACCGGATACTATCTTGCCCGTGAATTACAGGAGGCGGGTTATCAGGTTTTTGGTACAGCACATGGAGCTGAGGCTCAGGGTGAAGGCATTGTTGGACTTGATTTATGCGATAGACAAGCAGTCCAGCGTTTGGTGTCTGAAGTGCAGCCCGATGTTGTCGCCCATCTCGCCGCTATTTCTTTCGTTGCCCATGGTGATGTAGAAGCAATTTATCGAGTGAATATACTTGGTACGCGCAATTTGCTAGAGGCATTGGCAGGTTTGCAGAAAAAACCGCGCGCCGTCTTGGTAGCCAGCAGTGCCAATATCTATGGTAATACTAGCGTAGAGGTGATTTCCGAGACAGAGCCGGCACTTCCAGCGAATGATTATGCGGTGAGTAAATTGGCGGTGGAGCATGTCGCACGCTTGTGGATGGATAAATTACCCATCGTCGTCACTAGACCGTTCAATTACACTGGCGTTGGCCAATCAGAGAATTTTTTACTCCCCAAGATAGTGAGCCATTTCCAACGGCATGCCGCGCAAATAGAATTGGGTAATCTTGATGTAGCAAGAGACTTTTCTGATGTAAGAACCGTCGTCAAAGCCTATGCCAGATTGCTTCAACTAGCACCAGCAGGACAAACTTTCAATATTTGTTCAGGTAAGGCGTACACCTTGCGCGAGATCATAGGTATGGTGGAGCAATTGGCTGCTTATCAGATCGATGTCAGAGTAAATCCTGCCTTTGTGCGGGCTAATGAAGTCTATAAATTAATGGGCGACCCAGGTAAATTGCAACGATGCATAGGCGTATTGCCTGAGATATCGTTAAGTGACACGCTAGCATGGATGTTAGCTTCAGATAATTCTAAAGGTTGTGCATGAACGTAGTATTGTCAATTGAAGCCATTCACCCACCTCTTGCAGGAATCGGCCGCTACGCTTGGGAATTGGCGACGCGCCTTGCCATGCATTCAGAAATTGAAACGATTCGTTATCTTTCAGATGGCATGTGGCGCGATTTGCCCAAGTTGGAACCGGGCAACGAAGCTGCAGCAGATGAAACACCAGTATGTGTTGTGCCAGACGCGCCAAAGCTTAATTACAAAGGTCGCCTACGACAGCGCCTTGGTCGTCTTTCGCCGGTTTCCCGCTTATATAGTAAGCTAGTTCCTTTTATCGCTGAAAATCAACTTAATACTGTAAAAAGCGGGATTTTTCATGGGCCGAATTATTTTGTGCCTAAGACGCGACTACCAAGTTTGGTGACTATTCATGACCTGTCGATTTATCGATATCCGCAATGGCATCCACAAACTCGAATTGAACGCATGAAGTTCGCCATACCGCAAGCAGTTCAACGCTCAAGCAAAGTGTTAACAGATTCACTGGCAACCAAGTTGGAAGTGATGTCTGAGTTCAGTCTGTCACATGTTCAGGTATGTGCAGTACCTTTGGGGGTAGATGAAACGTTTCATCCGCGCGATGACCACGAGATCGAGTCCATACTTGCACGTTTTGGCCTGAGGCCTGATGGCTATAGTTTTTTTGTCTCGACCATAGAACCACGTAAAAATTTGATAAATTTATTAAACGCCTATCGCCATTTACCTGCTGCAATGCGTGCGGCTTGGCCGTTAGTGTTAGTGGGTGGTGCTGGTTGGCAAAACGAAGAAATTCACGCTGAAATTGAACGTGGCAAGAGCGAAGGTTGGCTGAAATATCTGGGATTCGTTGATCAGAAATTACTTCCGGTTTTTTATGCCGGTTGCAGATTGTTCACCTATCCATCCTGGTATGAGGGTTTTGGTCTGCCTATTGCTGAAGCAATGGCTAGTGGTGTGCCGGTACTCACATCAAATTGCTCATCCATGCCAGAAGTTGCTGGTGGTGCGGCAATGTTGGTCGAGCCTGGAGATGTCACATCAATTTACCAGGGTTTGATGCAAGCGCTCGAAGATGAGAGTTGGCGCGCAACGGCGATAGCGCGAGGCTTGCATCGCGCCAGCGAATTGACCTGGGACGCATGCGTACAAAACACAGTGGCTGCCTATAAATTGGTGCAACAATCGTGATGAAAGCCTCAGCATGAAGGTCCTGCACTTTTACCGCACCTATTACCCCGACAGTTTTGGCGGTGTCGAGCAAGTGATACGCCAGATGGTGGTGGGCACTTCCCGACTGGGCATCGATGCTGAAGTACTGACCTTGACGCGTGATAAACAAAATCTGGAACTCGAATTCGAAGGGCACAAGGTACATCGCGCTGCTTTGAATTTTGAAATTGCCTCTACTGGTTTTTCATGGTCGGCCTTATCGCGCTTTACTGAATTATCCAAACAAGCGGATATCATCCATTACCATTTCCCCTGGCCTTTTATGGATGTTGCGCATTTTTTTACCAAAGTGAAAAAGCCATCGGTGGTGACCTATCATTCCGATATCGTGCGTCAGAAATATTTGCTCAAGCTATACCAGCCACTCAAATTCCGTTTCCTCGATGACGTCAATCGTATTGTTGCGACTTCACCCAATTATCTGGCAACTAGCCCGATACTTGAGCGATATAAAGATAAGACAGAGATTATTACCTACGGTTTGGATAAAACTATTTATCCGGACGCTGACTCCGCAGCGTTAGCAAAATGGCGCGCAAAGTTTGGCGGTAAATTCTTTTTGTTTGTCGGCATGCTGCGTTACTACAAAGGCTTGCATATCCTGTTAGAGGCGATTGCCGGGACGGATATTCCCGTGGTCATTGTCGGCAGCGGACCAATCGAAAATGAACTCAAGCAGCAAGCGCGGGCTTTGGGCATAAATAATGTACATTTTTTGGGTGCATTGCCCGAAACGGATAAGGTCGCTTTATTAACGTTATGTTACGCGCTGGCTTTCCCATCGCATTTACGCTCGGAAGCGTTTGGAATATCTCTTCTTGAAGGTGCGATGTTTGGCAAACCGATGATTTCCAGCGAAATAGGTACAGGTACGAGTTACGTCAATATTGCCAATGTTACAGGCTTGGTCGTACCACCAAATGATGCGGTGGCATTGCGTCAGGCAATGGAATATTTACTAGCCAATCCGCAAGCGGCTGCCGAAATGGGTGAGCGCGCTTACGAAAGATATCAAGAGCTATTTACGGCAGATAAAATGGCACAAAATTACGTACGGCTTTATAAACAAGTGTTAGAAAAATAGAAGACGACAAAGCTGTTTAGTTCCTAGAGACAGAGAAAACACCTTGTAGCCAATTACTACCGATAAAAAGTGGCTTGTCGACGTTAATGACGTCAAACACCAAAAGATTATCCGACCACTCAAAATTTTCATCGAGATGTGTCTCGTGCCGGGTGAGCGCAGTAGTGACTGAATAAGAACCGGGGCCGAGAGTGCAATCAAACGGCAGAGTGAATGCTAGCACATTACCCGGCTGCAAATTCGTTTGCACCAGATCGGTATGCCAGGTGTTACTGCCCCAGATAACGCTGCCTTGTTTGTCTCTCAGCATAAAGCCAAGTACCAGTTCTGCGATCGCGCTTTGCACGCTCACTTCGCACACCAGTTTTACTTTTTGCCCGACCTGAGCAGTGGCTAATTCCTGATTACTTTCCTGATCGCGTAGCGTGAGTTTTTGCACACTGGCGGCACCATTTCCAGAGCGAGTTTTGAGCCAGCCTTCAGGATCACGTTCTTGTTCAATTTGGAATTTTTCGTTTTCTTTTTGCGCGATCAAGGCATTGTAAAAATCGACTACTTCATCAGGCGCACCCTGTTTAAGCACCTGTCCTTTGTCGATTAAAATAACATGGTCACAAATACTCCGCACATCGCTCATACCGTGCGTCACCAAAATGATAGAAGTGCCTTGCTGCTTGAATTGGCGTATCCGGTCAAAGCTGCGATGTTGAAAATAACTGTCACCGACCGAAAGTATCTCGTCCACGATAAGCACATCAGGGCGTACTGCAGTCGCGACCGCAAAAGCTAGCCTTGCCTGCATTCCACTGGAATAAACACGTAGTGGCTGATCAAAGAAACTGCCTATTTCTGCAAACTCTTCGATGCCAGGCATCAATTCATCTAACTGAGCGCCGCTCAAGCCCATCAGGCCGCCAGCCATATAGGCGTTTTCTCTACCGGTGAACTCAGGGTTAAATCCCAAGCCCAGTTCCAGCATGGCACTGATGCGACCTGTTACTGCAATGCTTCCTACAGTTGGCCGCACAGTGCCTGTAATCATCTTTAAAAGCGTGCTTTTTCCGGCGCCATTTTGTCCGATAATCGCGACCGCTTGGCCAGCAGTTACCGAGAAGCTAATGTCCTTATTTGCCCAATATTCATATGTTGGTTTGACTGGCATGCCAGCCCAATGCATCAAGCGTGACAGCACGCTATTAAACTTGGAGTAACACTTGCCAACGCCATTCACTTGCAGGACGATAGGGTGAATTTTTTCACTCATAGTGCATCCACCAAATCAGCGCTGGCGCGACGAAAGATCCAGAAAGAAAAAATAAACAGTCCGCTGGAAATCAGGAACGGTAGAAGCAAACTATGCCATTCAGGGAGCTTCCCATATAGCAAAGCTTGCTGGTAAATTTTGACTAACGCGGTCATTGGATTAATTTCCAGCAATTTGACAAATCGTTTTGGTAAGGTATCGCTGGTATACACAATCGGTGTGAACCAAAACCAGAGTTGCATGACGATGCCCAAGACTTGCCCGATGTCACGTGAAAAAACATTTAACAATCCCAATAAAATTCCCAGGCCAAAAGCCAGCATGATGATCAGCACCATCCCGACAGGTAGTACAAGCCAGGCTGAATTTGGATAGTGTCCAAAAAACAGAAACACCACGAAGATTGCCGCAAGTAGAAGCAAATGATTCAACAAGGCACTACCGCCAACGATCAAGGGCAGACATAAACGAGGGAAGGCAATCTTCTTTAAGGTATTCGAATAATCGATGAATACCGTCGTACAGCGAGTGAGGATTTCAGAAAATAAACCCCAGGCTGCCGTGCCTGCCATCAAATAAATGGCGTAAGCGGCCTTGTTGTCGATATTGGGTAATTTGGCGGCCAATACCTCTGACAAAACAACCGCAAAAATGGTCGCCTGTGCTAAAGGATTCAAGATCATCCAGATAGCGCCTAATTTACTGCGCGCAAACCTGCCACGGAACTCCGCCTTGATTGAGGATGCCATGAAATGGCGATAGTGCCATAAAGAGAGGAAAACAGCTTTCAAACCGGTTGTTACTTTCGTTGTGTTGTTCTCGCAAGGGAGTTCAGAGCTAAGCCCAGAGCCATGCCAGCATTAAACTTATTGATCAGACAGCGACACGACCATAAATGTCATCGAAGCGAACTATGTCATCTTCGCCTAGATACGAGCCTGACTGAACTTCGATTAATTCCAGATCGACAGTGCCATTATTTTCTAAGCGGTGTTTCGTTCCAAGAGGAATATAGGTTGATTGATTGGCCACCAGTGTCATGGTTTCGTCGCCGCGTGTGACGAGTGCGGTGCCACTCACAACGATCCAATGTTCAGCGCGATGGTGATGCAATTGCATCGATAAACGACCACCTGGTGTCACGACTATTCGTTTGACTTGAAAATGTTCGCCACTATCAATCGAATCATAATGACCCCAAGGACGATAAACTTTGCGGTGGTTATCTGTTTGGGGATAATTCTCTTCCTTTAAACGATTCACGACACGTTTAATGTGTTGCGTGTTTTGTTTGTTGGTGACGAGTATGGCGTCTGGCGTCTCGATCACTATCGCGTCTTCCATTCCTAAAACTGTGACGAGTCGGCTATCTGAAATCACCAGACAATTTCTGGAGTCTTCCATCATCACGTCGCCCTGTACAGAGTTTCCTTGCGCGTCTTTTTTAGACACTTGCCAAACCGCATCCCATGCGCCTACATCTGACCAACCTGCATCAAACGGGACAACGCATCCGGCAATGCCAAGTTCAGGAGTTCTTGCCAGCTTTTCCATGACGGCATAATCAATTGAATCTGAAGGACAGGCGAGAAAAGCCTCTTTGTCGACACGAATAAAATCACAATCCACTTTCGCACTCTGCATTGCTTGCGTGCATGAGGAAAACATTGGTGGATTAAAGTGCGCAATGGCTTTTAACCAAACGCTGGCGCGCAGCATAAATATGCCGCTATTCCAAAGATAATTTCCTTCTGCCAGGTACTGCTTCGCCGTTTCCAATTCTGGCTTTTCCACGAATGCGCGCAAACTTCTTGCAGCCGATTTAGGCAAAGTATCGCCTACCTGGATATAGCCATAACCGGTTTCCGGCCTATTTGGTACGATACCAAAAGTAACCATCGCTCCCGAAATTGCCTGAGGCAAGCCGCTTTGAATCGCGCGATGAAAGCCAGCGACATCACTAATCACATGGTCGGCGGGCATAATCAGAAGAACCGCATCTGCATTATTCGCGCTTGCCTCAATCGCAGCTAAAGTCAAAGCGGGTGCTGTATTGCGTCCGGCAGGTTCAAGTAATAATTTGGGTTGAGTAAAACCCACAGTGCGGAGTTGTTCCGCTGTGATAAACCGGTATTCTTCATTGCAGACTACCAGCATCGTTTCTGCGACAGCAAGCTCGCCAGAAAAATCTTTAATTCTGGTGGCTGTCGCTTGCAACATGGTTTCTTCGCCGATCAGCGCCAGCAATTGCTTAGGATGCTTTTCGCGAGACAATGGCCATAAACGCGTGCCTGAGCCTCCCGATAAGATGACTGGTTGAAGTAACATTTATTTCTTTCAAAATTATTATGATGAGCGCTTTTATCTATGACGTTACAATATCAAATTGATCTTATTTGCGCTGATAGGGTTTGTTATATTCAATTGATAAATAAGAATTTTTCTCTACCAACTTAAACTCAACTCAGGCGTCAGAAATTTTTAAATAGTGATTTGATGGCGCTAAGCTAGCCAGCACATAGTCGGATGACTATTTTACAATATTTTGCGCAAATTAAATTTTGTATTTAATGAAAAATCAAAAGAACACCCCGCCTGTCAGATCGCACGCACGATCATTTATACTGCTGCTTTCAGTCAACTTGACAATTCAACTTGGCAATATAGGGCTGATTGTATTCGAGGTAAAGAAAATTCGGAATGACTAAACATAGTCCGAGCATGAGCCGAACAATTCAAAATGAAAAAATACGACGGTGTTAAAAAGCAATCTATCGAATAAGGTAAAGGTTTAAATATGTCGGAAATTCCCAAAGGCCAGAGTCATTTGCAGGCACGTCTCAGTCAAATTTTTCAGCCTGGATTAAGTTTAAAACAACGAATAAGATATATTCCTTTCGTTGGATACAGCTTTGCCTGGGCAAATACTTTGTTAAGGTTGCCTTCGATACGCCTTCAGATTGCTGATTTGCAAAGACAAGTTCAGACGCTATCGCAGCAGGGAGCAGAAACCTTGTGCGCACTTAAAACAATAGAGGTACAACAGGCAGAGCGTAGCAAAAGACTTTCCATGCGGCTCGACAATTATGATGCGTTGGACATTGGCAAACGCCTCATGCAATTGGACCAACTGCAACTCGCACGACAGATGAAATCAATTCGGCTGCTCATGGCTGGTCATCAGGAAAGGGAAGACGCGGCTCTTGCCAGATTAGTTCAGATAGAAGAGGTACTCGGTAATTCATCACGCAAACTTAATGACAATGTTGATTTGAATTTGCGCGCAGTTCAAATGGCGCCGGATGAGCGCCCATCGACAAAGAGCGATACTGAGAATGACCGTTTTTACCTCGAGTTTGAGGCTTTGTTCCGTGGTCAACCTGCAGATATCAAACAACGCTTACAAGTATATCTGCCGTACCTCTCACACATTTCCAGTCAGGCAAAAAAAGATCGCATGACCGTCATTGACGTCGGTTGCGGACGTGGCGAATGGTTGGAATTACTTGATGAAAATGAGATACCAGCTATCGGTGTCGATATGAATGCCGCGATGGTGGACGCTTGCCTGGCTCGGGGCTTGGCCGCACGTTGCGCTGACGCGATCGCTGTATTGCGCGAGCAAAAAGAAGGATCAGTCGGTGCCGTGACCGGTTTTCATATTATTGAGCATCTTCCATTCGAACAATTGCTGGCCTTATTTGATGCAGCTTTGCATGCCTTATGTCCAGGCGGCGTCATTATTTTTGAAACGCCAAATCCTGAAAACTTAAAAGTGGGTGCTTGTAATTTCTATTTTGACCCTACGCATTTACACCCTATCGTGCCACAGGTAGCTGAGTTCATGGCGCGGCAACGTGGTTTCGCTCATGCAGAAATTTTACGTCTGCATCCTTACCCGGACAATCATCTCTTGCAGGGTGGTTCGGCAGTCGAGGCACTTCTGAATAAAGAACTATTCGGACCACAGGACTATGCTGTGATAGGCAGGAAATAAGATGTCGCAAAAAAAGCATATAAAAGCGATACACCAATTCAGCCCCTCCTGTGGTCGCGGCGATGGGGTCAGTAATGGCATGTTCTTCACGCGCAGCCTATTGCGCGAGTTGGGTTTTATTTCGGAAATTTATTGCGAGTTGATCCCCGAAGATTTGCAAGATGAAGTGCACCACCTAAGTCAATTGCAGTTGCAGGAAAATGACCTGCTATTGGTGCATCACAGTCTCGGTTACACCCAGTGTGCCTGGTTAAACCAGATCAAAGCGGCAAAAATTCTGATCTATCACAACATCACACCGCCTGAGTATTTGCCGGATAACGAACTACCGGGGCTCAGTGTGTTGGGGCGCGCACAGCTTAAGATGTGGGGCGCAGATTATCTTGGTGCAATCGGAGATTCCGACATCAATAGTGCTGAATTAACACAGGCTGGGTTTGCGAATGTAAAAACCATTCCATTGCTGGTAGATATCGAGCGTATGCGCAGCATTCAGCCCGATTTTGATGAGTTGCAACCGTTGCGGGGTGTCGCCACTCTGCTTTTCGTAGGACGATTTTGCGAACATAAACATCAGCTAGAGTTGATTCATTTGTTGCAGGAATTGCGCGCTCGTAGCAGACAGCCTATGCGTCTTATCCTGGTAGGTGGCATTACCAGCGATGCTTATCACCAACGCGTACTGCAGCAGATCCGAGACTTGGGCCTTGAGACTGAAGTTGTTGTGACCGGCAAAGTGACAGATGCGCGTTTGGCCGCGCTGTATCGCAGCGCCGACGTGTATGTCAGCCTGAGCGCACACGAGGGCTTTGGCATGCCCTTAATTGAAGCCATGCTTTACGATGTCCCGGTAGTTGCCAAGGCCTCTAGCGGTGTACCTGTCACCATGGGTAAGGGCGGTATTTTGTTGAAAGAAGGTAGCAGCCTGGCTGAATTCGCAATGCAGATTCAAAGTTTGATGTCAGAGCCAGCATTGCGTCGTCACGTGCTGGCGGCACAGCGTCAAAATATCCAGCGATTTTCCCGTTCGCATGTGCGTACAGAACTGGCCAACTACTTGGCTCAGCTCGGGGTGCAACTACCGACATCAGCGTTGCTATTGACCGATCTAGCGAGTAAGTCGTTTTGGCAGATTGAGGGTTCATTTGATTCCAGTTATAGCTTGGCGATTGTGAATCGCGAATTGGCACGTGCCCTGCAAAAACTTGATTGCACGACCGCTCTGAGAAGTAGGGAAGGTTATGGCGATTTCCTTGCGAATGCGGATTTTTTGCAGGTCAATCCCGATATCGCGGCGATGCAACAACTTGGACAGAAATCGAGCGCGCCTCCGGACGTTGTCATGCGCAATTGCTATCCGCCTTTTCTGGATGACATGCAGGGCAGAGTCAAACTCGTGCACTCTTACGGTTGGGAAGAAACCGGCTTCCCCGCGGAGTACGTAGAAGAATGGAATCGCAAACTTGATCTCGTGACCGTCGTATCAAAATTTGTCGGCAAAGTGCTGCGCGATAACGGTGTCAAAGTACCCATCGCGGTGGTCGGTAACGGCGTCGATCATTTGCTTGAAATACACAGCGTAGCTCCAAGTGCAGAGATGCTTTCTGACTGGTGCTCGTTCCGTTTCCTGCACGTTTCTTCCTGCTTTCCACGCAAGGGCGTAGATGTACTACTGGCCGCCTATGGCAAGGCATTTCGTATCGATGATGACGTCACGCTGATTATCAAAACTTTTCCGAATCCGCATAACGATGTCGAACAGCAAGTGCGCGATTGGCAAAAGAAGGACGCGCGATACCCGCATATCGTCGTCATCAATGAAGACTATAAAGATGCGCATCTCGCAGGTTTGTACAAAGTTTGCCATGCTGTAGTCGCGCCTAGTCGCGGTGAGGGATTTGGTTTGCCTGTGGCCGAGGCGATGGTATTTAATCTGCCGGTGATTACTACCGCATGGAGCGGGCAAAGAGATTTTTCTGACGAAACTACCGCCTGGTTATGTGACTACCAGTTCGCCAAATCGGCTTCGCATTTTGGCGCCACACATTCTGTTTGGGCGAATCCAGACGCCACTCATCTGGCATCACTGTTGACCGAGTTAGTTAACACTCCCGCAGAGTTAAAACTGGTCCGTACCAAGGCCGCACGCGAACGGGTATTGAAACATTTTTCCTGGGCTGATGTGGCGCGCAGAACTATGCATGCAATTGCCGCGCTGGAGCGGCAACCAGAGTTACGCAAGAAACCGCAAATAGCCTGGATCAGCACCTGGAACGCACGCTGTGGCGTTGCATCGTATTCATCATTTTTGACGACTGCGATTCCATCGGAGCGATTGAGTATCTTGACCAGCTACACGGCTGAAAGAACCATGCGCGATGCGGATAATGTATTACGATGCTGGGATGCAGGGATGGATGAAACGCTGGACTATGCGTTTGAAACCATTATCGAGCGTGGCATCGGCGCAGTAGTTATTCAATATAATTTCGGATTTTTTTCTTTAAGCACACTCGCCAGCTTTATCCATAGACTCAAGCAGGCAGACATTTTTGTGCACATCTTCTTTCATGCGACCGCAGACGTGCAATGGGTTGACCAGAAAGTTAGCCTGTCCAGTATTGCGGACGATCTTAAGCATGCCGATCGCTTGTATGTGCATGGCGTCGATGATTTGAACCGGTTCAAAAATCTTGGCCTGGTCGAGAATGTGGTGTTTTTTCCGCAAGGTGTCATGTCAACGCTGGCGCAAGCGGAGCACGTGTCCGGGCAAATTGATGCAGTAAAAAAAACCATCATTGCCGCGTATGGTTTTCTCTTGCCGCATAAAGGAATGCAGTCGCTGATCCGTGCATTTGCCAGTTTGGCGCATCAAAATGAACATTTACATTTGTTGCTGGTGACGTCGCTGTATCCTGCTTCTGTATCCGACGATGAGTTGCGCGCTTGTCAAAATCTGATTGCACAATTTAATCTGGCAGCCAGTGTCACGCTGCACACTGATTATTTGACTGACACAGAAAGTCAAACGCTTTTGCAAACAGCAGACTTGATTGTTTATCCGTATCAGGAAACTTTGGAGTCGTCCAGTGCCGCCGTAAGAATGGGGCTCGCTGCAGGAAGGCCAGTCGCGGTTACGCCCTTATCTATTTTTGATGATGTGATTGATGCGGTTCATGTATTGCCTGGCTCAACGCCAGAAGCACTGGCACTAGGGATAGGCAAGCTGTTGCAAGATGAGCAGGTGATCGCGGCAAAAGCGGTGCAGGCAAAGGCCTGGGTCGCCAGCCGGCAAT
>JAZJYB010000092.1:0-11580 GCA_040390685.1 Pseudomonadota bacterium
TATGAGGCGAACCTGACACCAGGCAAATACAGCCCTGATGCGATTTCGTCTGCCAGGCGTGCTTTGAAGAATCTGTCCATGTCATATTTATTGGAATGGCCGGATGACGCTACTTTTTCTCTCGCCAAAACCCAGTTTGACCAAGCTGAAAATATGACGGACAGAATGGCGGCGCTGACTGCCTTGAGTAATTTTTCCGGCTCAGCTAAAAACGCCAAAGCGGCAGGGCAAGCATTGCAAAAATTTTACAAAGACTTCAAAAAAGAAGCGCTGGTCATCGATAAATGGTTCATGCTGCAAGCAACTGCACGCACTACGGACGTACCTAAAGTGCGCGAACTGATGAAGCATGACGCCTTCACGTTGAGCAACCCAAATCGTGCGCGTAGTTTGATCTTCGGTTTCTGTAATGCTAACCCCTCACGCTTCCATGCGGCTGATGGCAGCGGTTATGTATTGTGGGCCGAGATGGTTATTGCATTAAATAAACTCAATCCACAAGTGGCGGCACGTCTGGCACGCAGTATGGATAGATGGAAGAAGTACCCACAAAATTTGCAGACGCATATGAAGGCAGCGTTGTTGCGCGTTGCGGAAACCAAGAAGCTATCGAAGGATGTATTGGAAATCGTCACCAAGGCATTAGCCTCCTAAATCAACAAAATTTTTTAAATAATTGCCAATTAACACAAATAAGTTCAAGGGAAAAAATGAAACGAATCAGTCTGACGCGGCATCTGGTTGAAGAGCAGCGTTTAAATAACAGCATTCCTGCGGAATTGCGCCTCCTGATCGAGGTTGTCGCGCGCGCCTGTAAGACCATCAGCCATGCGGTAGGCAAGGGCGCTTTAGGCGAAGTGCTGGGCTCTGCTGAGACTGAAAATATTCAGGGTGAAGTGCAAAAGAAGTTGGATATTCTTTCGAATGAAATTTTACTTGAAGCCAATGAGTGGGGCGGGCATTTAGCCGCGATGGCGTCAGAAGAAATGGAAAGCATCCACCCGATTCCTAACCGTTATCCTATGGGCGAGTACATGTTGCTGTTCGACCCATTGGATGGCTCTAGCAATATCGACGTGAACGTCTCGATAGGCACGATATTCTCAGTCCTGAAGGCGCCAGAAGGCATGGGTGCACCGAGCGAACAAGATTTTATGCAGCCAGGTAGTCAGCAAATGGCCGCCGGTTATGCCTTATACGGCCCGCAAACCATGCTGGTGCTAACCACGGGTAATGGCGTCAATTGCTTCACGCTTGATCGTGAAATGGGCTCATGGGTGCTCACACAAAGGAATATGCAAATCCCGGCGGACACCCAGGAATTTGCGATCAACGCTTCAAACACACGTCATTGGTATCCTCCGGTCACGCGCTACGTCAATGAAATGTTGGCCGGCAAGACCGGGCCACTCGAAAAAGATTTCAACATGCGCTGGATCGCGTCCATGGTCACAGACGTACATCGCATTTTGAATCGTGGTGGAATTTTCATGTATCCAGCCGACAAACGTGAGCCGGATAAAGCCGGTAAGTTGCGCTTGATGTATGAAGCCAATCCTATGTCCATGATCGTTGAACAGGCAGGTGGTGCATCCACCGATGGCAAGCAGCGCATGCTCGATGTTCAACCGACCAAATTGCATCAGCGCGTGCCAGTTTTCCTTGGCTCAAAAAATGAAGTTGAGCGCATCACGCGCTACCATCAGGAATAATCATATTCGATTCGATTCGATTCGATTCGATTCAACGAAAACGCGAGCATACTTTGCTTGCGTTTTTTTTTCATTCAATTGATATATATTGCATATTAATATCACGCAATTTTGATATTTGACATATCACTAAAAGCAGGGCAATCTCCTTCTCATCTTTAATTTTCGTCTACTTGGAGTTTCATCATGCCTGTGTATCGTTCCCGTACCACCACTCACGGCCGCAACATGGCCGGTGCCCGCGCCTTATGGCGCGCTACTGGAATGAAGGATGGTGATTTTGATAAGCCTATCGTCGCAGTTGTGAATTCCTTTACCCAATTTGTCCCTGGACACGTGCATCTGAAAGATCTCGGGCAGATGGTGGCGCGCGAGATCGAGGCAGCCGGTGGCGTAGCGAAAGAATTCAATACTATCGCGGTGGATGATGGCATCGCCATGGGCCACGGCGGCATGCTGTATTCGCTGCCATCGCGTGAGCTGATCGCCGATTCAGTTGAATACATGGTGAACGCACATTGCGCCGATGCGATGGTATGTATTTCCAATTGCGACAAAATTACCCCTGGCATGTTGATGGCGGCGATGCGTATCAATATTCCGGTCGTGTTTGTTTCCGGCGGCCCGATGGAGGCCGGGAAGGTCTTGAAAGTTGTCAACGGTGCGCAAAAAATCATCAAACTTGATCTGGTCGATGCCATGATCAAAGCCGGTGACAGTTCAGTCAGCGATGCGGATGTGGCTGAAATAGAGCGTTCTGCCTGCCCAACCTGCGGCTCATGCTCCGGTATGTTTACTGCCAATTCTATGAACTGCCTGACCGAAGCGCTAGGATTGGCATTGCCGGGTAACGGCACTATCCTTGCAACCCATTCTGACCGTAAAGAATTGTTCTTGCGGGCTGGTCGTTTGATCGTCGATCTGGCCAAACGCCATTACGAACAAGATGATTACTCGGTGCTGCCACGCAATATCGCGACCAAAGCGGCCTTTGAAAACGCCATGGCGCTCGATGTATCGATGGGCGGTTCGACGAATACCGTTTTGCACTTGCTGGCAGCCGCACACGAGGCCGGAGTGATATTTACTATGGCTGATATCGACAGAATTTCACGCAAGGTTCCTTGTCTGTGTAAGGTCGCGCCGATGACTGACAAATATCATATTGAAGACGTACACCGCGCTGGTGGCATCATCGGTATTTTGGGGGAACTGGCACGTGCAGGTTTGCTCGACACGACACTGCCAACCATCCATAGCAAAACCATGGCTGAGGCGATTGCCAATAACGACATCATGTGCACCCAGGATGCAGCGCCTCATCAATTGTTCCGTGCCGCCCCCGGAGGTGTTCCGACCCAAGTTGCATTCTCGCAGTCCGAGCGTTTCATCACTTTGGATATGGATCGCAGTACTGGCTGTATCCGCGACAAGGCGCACGCGTATTCGCAAGATGGTGGCTTGGCCGTGTTATATGGCAACCTGGCGGAAAAAGGCTGTATCGTTAAAACTGCCGGCGTCGATGAAAGTATTTTGAAATTTACCGGCAAAGCGCGCGTCTTCGAAAGCCAGGACGATGCGGTGGAAGCGATCTTGGGCGATACCGTACATGAAGGCGACGTTGTCATCATTCGTTACGAAGGCCCGAAAGGTGGACCAGGGATGCAAGAAATGCTGTACCCAACCTCGTATATCAAATCGAAGGGCTTGGGCAAAGCTTGTGCCCTATTTACCGATGGGCGTTTCTCCGGTGGTTCATCCGGTCTGGTGATTGGCCACGCCTCGCCCGAAGCGGCTGAGGGCGGTGCGATTGGCTTGGTTGAAGAGGGTGATGTTATCGAAATTGATATCCCGGCACGCAGCATCCATTTAAAAATCAGCGATACCGATCTGGCACAGCGCCGGGCAGCAATGGAGGCCAAGGGCGATCTGGCCTGGAAACCAGTGGCGCGTGAGCGTTACGTATCGCAAGCCTTGCAAGCGTATGCGGCACTGGCGACTTCGGCCGACCGAGGAGCGGTGCGGGATATTTCGCAATTAAAAAGATAAAGCGGAGATAAAGCAGAGATAAGGCAGCGAATATATTCAAGAGACAAGCGCCTGCTAAAAAACCGGAATGAAAGCTGAACTCGCTTTATTTTCGGTTTTTTTCAATGATCGAGAGAAAATACCAGAGTCTTGTATTTCGGCATCCTGCCCATAACTAACTCGAATAGATCAATAAACAGGAAAATCGAGGACAATCGAGGACGATCGTTCGCGCACTTTAGGTGTGGCAGCGCTCGCTCGTTTATACTGCTGCTGTAAATCAAACTAAATAGAATCCGTGAGAATTGTTATGCCAAGTAAGGACCAGCCTGCAAACACCCAAGATCAGGCGCTGGAATATGTCACTTCATGCAAATTGCCAACGACCTGGGCAAACTTCCAGATGCATGCCTTTGTGGAAAGCGCCACCGGTAAAGAGCATATCGCTTTGACGCTTGGTGACTTCAGCGATGGAAAGCCAGTGTTGGCGCGTATCCATTCTGAATGCCTGACTGGAGACGCCTTGTTTAGCCAGCGCTGTGACTGTGGCCCGCAGTTAGAAATGGCTATGCAAAAAATTGCGCAAGAAGGGCGCGGCGCTATATTGTATTTGCGTCAGGAAGGGCGTGGCATAGGGTTGTTGAATAAAGTACATGCATATCGTCTGCAGGATGAAGGTGCGGATACGGTGGAAGCGAACCAGCAATTAGGTTTTGCCGCTGACTTACGGAGTTATAGCCTATGTGAACCTATGCTGAAACACTTGGGTATTAGTGCGGTGCGTTTGATGACGAATAATCCACGTAAAATTTCTGCGATGACGGAAATGAAAGTTAAGGTGGAAGAGCATATTCCCTTGATCATTAAACGAAATCCGTTCAATGATCGATATCTCAGTACCAAGGTCAGTAAGCTCGGTCATTTGATGCAACCTGAACTGTAAATAAATAAAGTGATTGTAAAAAAAGCACATTAAATGTGCTTTTTTTTATTGTGCATTTTTATCGAATCAACGATTGTGAAAGCCATGTTCCCATGTTGTGTTGGGTGCAGAGAGTCGTAAAAAGCGTTCGTTTTCGCTTTGAATATTGGTGATTTCTATAATGACTTCTTGCGGGAATCCCGCTCTCTCTACGCCGCGATCTTGTAAAAATAACGAATCAAGATATTTTTTCAAATGCTTCGGTTCATTAGAAAATAAACAGATGCGTTGCCAGACATGCGGATAGCGCGACTTAAGATGTCCATGAGGCGCGAGTTTTTCAAGCGTAGCAATCGACAATCCCATGATGTTACTTGGCATTGGGTCAGCCCTGAAAATGGCCTGCGCGGTGTCAAGATTCGTGGTCTTTTCAACGTAAGAATTTCTCACAACCGTATGTGCCGCAATATCCGGCTTCGGCGATTCTAGCGATGAAAACGGCGCCAATGTCCTGAGAATTTGATCGGCTGAAGGTAGCGGATGCTTATTCCAGCGTATGCACTTTATTGCTGCATTTTTCAGAAATTCAATGTTCGGAATATCATCGATATTCTCGCTATTCGGCGTTGTTAATTCGATCACGCACAATAGATTCAAACTGGCATCGCAAATCGCGTAGTCAACTGTTCTACCCTGAAGATATTCAAAGGCTTCCTGTCGCTGTTTTGGATGGGGGTTGGACGATTCCATCAAGGAAGATAACTCGATTTTAGGAAAAATATAGCAATTCGGCAGCGCGCGCCGAAGGCGGCCGAAGAAAATTTCCTCTTCATTTAGAAAGATGCGTTTTTCCTCGAAGTTAGGAATCGGCCCTTTATTTTTCTTTAAAAATCGAGAGAACATAGCGGTTTCTAGGCGGCGTAAACAAATTCTTGAAAACAGAAGGGGGCTTCATATTTTTTCAAATAGAAGGATTAGTTGCAAGTGTGTATTTTATTTTCACAAAATGCAAGGTTGCCAACTGTAAATGTCTTTAAATTGGCAAATTCTTGAACTGCAAATGTGAAAGTGGCTCGCTGATAATGTTTACGGCGAGCCCAATACTATTATTTAATATTCACCCATAAAATCACGTTTGCCAAGTTCTACACCGTTGTGGCGCAAAATGGCATAGGTAGTTGTTGCATGAAAGAAAAATTGTGGTAAACCATAGCCGAGCAGATAGGCTGAACCAGACAATTTCTTTTCTTTTGGAGTGCCAGGGCGCAAGACGATCTCGCGAGTTTCGCTTCCATCAAACAAACTGGCGTCTAATCCATCAATAAACGCGAGTGTCTTGGCCAATCTTGCGTGCAGATCGGCAAAACTGACTTCAGTATCTGCAAACTCAGGTACCTCAACGCCCGCTAAACGTGCCGACACGCCTTTAGCAAAATCCGCAGCGATTTGTACTTGGCGGATTAAAGGGAACATATCTGGCGCTAACCGTGCTTGCAAAAACACTGAAGCCTCAATCTTTTTTGCGTTCGCATGCTCTTCTGCTTTGCTTAAGATGGCATCGAGACTATTGAGTATTTGTTTGAAAACCGGAACAGACGTGGTGTGCATAGGATGATTCATACATTCCTTTCGAATAAATGTGAGGGGATTATAGATCGGCAGGGAATTTGCCGTCGCTCTCAACGCAAAACAAAAACAATGACAATAAGATTTCGCTGTCTTTCACGCAAGAAAATAGGCAGCGAGCATGATGTTTGCCACGCTGCCCTGTTTCTCAAGCTTTGAGTGTCAAGCTTTGAATGTCAAGCGTTGAGTGTTAATTACTCAAAGGCCGGGAATGTATAGCCTTCGATTTTGGCCGCAGCCAAGAGCGTCGCAATATATGCGTGATTGGCTTTTCGACCAGCCATTTCGCTTAAGAATTCTTGCAAGCGTTCTTTGACTTCATCAAAGGCAACCGGTTCGCCGCCCTTGCGGTCTGTGACTTGAATAATATGGTAGCCAAATTGGGTTTCGACCAGTTCAGGTGCGATTTCTCCGGATGCTGTGCTAAACACGGCGTTTTCAAATTCTGGCACCATCTGTCCGCGGCCAAATTGACCTAATGCGCCGCCTTCCTGACCTGAAGGGCAGGTTGAATGGTCTTTTGCCAGGGACGCGAAATGCGTGGGATTTGCCTTGACTTGGGCTAATATGCCCTCGGCTTTTGCCTTGACTAAGCTTTCGACGGCGCCATTTTCCAATGAGAACAAAATATGGCTGGCTGAGGCACTTTCGCCTTGTTGAAAGCTGGCAGGATTTTGTTCGTAAAATGCGCGACATTCCGCCTCATCGGCCATTTCAACATGGACTTCCTGATCAAGGAGGGCACCGATAGTTTCATCATCGCCATCAGCTTTGATACCGAGTTTTTCGGCTTGGCCTAACATTAATTGACGTAAGATTAATTCCTGAATTGCACTGTCACGTAAATGTTCGTCATCTGGATGACCGGCAGTTTTTGCGTGATTCATCTCTGCATTGATCGTGGCTTCGCTGAGTTCCTTGCCGTTGATGCTGATGGTCATAAGTGTATTCCTGTCTAAAAAAGGGGGGGGAGCTGAAAAGTTGGCAGCGCTGGGCGCGCCGCCTAAAAAATACTATTGCTAATTATGGGCAAAAATTGATTTATCAAGAGCCTGTGAATTTGCCGCCTAAGGCGCGACATGCGCTGCGCGAGCCGCTTCAAGTGCTGCCGTTAATTCAGCTATTTCGACTTTTAGCGAGGTATTCTCAGCAATGAGCGAGGCAATTTTCTCGTTATCCACATTCGTGTCTGGATTGGACGACTTGAGTGAAACCGGCTTGTTTGCCGATTTCATTTCACGCACTTGTTTTGCCGCTAACTGTAATTCTTTTCTGCCACCGGTCACTGCCGTCACTTGCTGTTCTGGCGGTAAGGTGGCGACCGTGGCTGCGGCATTAATAGAAATTGTCCCTGCTCGCACCGCGTCAACTAATTCTGGTGTGGCAGCCCTGCGGATTTTTTCAATTTGCGTAACAGTGTTGCTACTGATGCCAGCGGTTTTTGCCAGTTCTTCACGTGCTTGTGAGGCGTTCGGCGTAACTGGCGTTTCAATGGCCGCCGTGGCAGTCTCGGCATTTCCCGACGCTTGATTTTCTTTGATAACATTTCTGCTTGCGACAATCTCTTTCTTGCGCAAGGCCAGCATCCCGCGTTGAAAGTCGGTCACGCTACGGCGGCCAAGATGGTTATCTATCATCCATAGCATGACATCTTCAATATTGCTAAAGCGTGTATTTTGCGTGGTGTTAAAGGCAATGCCGTGTTTTTGACAGATGGCATAACGGTTGTGTCCATCGATTAAGACTTCGCCCCACAGTACCAAGGCATCACGACAACCTTCCGCCAGAATACTGCGCTCTAGTGCCTGATATTCGTTGCTGGTGAGAGGATCGATATAAGCACGAAGCTCCTGGTGTATGGTGATATTCATATTCTCTTGCATGGCGCCTGTTCTAAAGAGCCGTAATCCTAACGATCTCTCTCAATACAAGCAAGCTTATATTCTTGCCTTCAAGCGTTCATAGCCGGAGCGGCTGATCGGTAATTGTGTGCCGCTGTGCAAGACTGCGAGATAACTATCTTTGCTGGCGCGCTCTATTTGCTTGAGTGCAGTTACGCGGATGATGTAGGAGCGGTGGATGCGCACGAACTCGCTGTTATCCAATTGTGTTTCCAGCTCAGAGAGGCTTTGTGTTTTTAAAATGGCCTTGCCGCCAGAGTGGATGTTGATGTAATCATCCTGTGCCTCGATGTAGTCAATTTTATTGACTGGAATGATGTGGACTTGGCCACGGTCACGGATTAACAGGCGTTCAAGTTTAGCGACCGGTTCTGCTAACAAATTTTGTAATTCTGGTGTGGTTTGCCCGAGCATTCTTCTTGCCTTGTCTAAGGCCTCGTCAAACCTTTGCTGTGAAAACGGCTTGAGCAAATAATCCACCGCATGCATGTCGAAAGCCTTGAGCGCGTATTGGTCATAGGCTGTCGTGAAGATGACGCCAGAGTTGCGTCCGGTTAGTTCCAGCACTTCCAGGCCCGATAATTTGGGCATTTGTATGTCCAAAAATATCAAATCGGGATTGTGCTCGGTGATGGCTTGCACCGCTTCCAGACCGTTCTCGCATTCGCCCATGATATTAATGTCGTTGTGCTTGCGTAAATATTCCCGCGTTAAACGGCGCGCCAGTTCTTCATCATCGACGATCAGGATTTGTAGTTGTTTATTCATTTTTTAATTGGAATATTCCAGAGGGATGGCCATTTCAACGACAAAAGTCTCCAGTGATTTGGTACAACTTAATCGAGCCTGGTCAGCGTAAATGCTGGCGAAACGCGCTTGAAGATTTTTTATTCCAGAGCCATTGCCAGAAGTCGCAGAAGGTTGCGTATCAATAGGGTTTTGGATGGAAATATATAGCCAGTTGTCGCGCACCAGACTGGTGATCGCTATTGTGCCGCCATCGACTAAATCACGAATGCCGTGTTTGATGGCATTTTCTACCATGGGCTGCAAGATCATCGGCGGGATCAAACAGGGCAGCGCTCTTGGGTCGATCTCCATGCTCACCTGAAGTTTTTTGCCAAAGCGAATTTTCTCTATCGCCAGAAAATTATTGCACAAGCTGATTTCTTCACTCAGCGTGATGCGGCTTTTCTCAGAGAGCGCCAAAGTCTGGCGAAAGAAATTGGCTAATTCTATTGTCATACTGCGCGCACCAGCGGCATCAATGGTCGTCAGCGCGCTGATTGAATTGAGACTGTTGAATAAAAAATGTGGATTGATTTGCGTGCGCAGTACTTGCAATTCGGCGTCCCGTGCCTGCACTTGTGAAGCGGCTTCACGACGCTCTGCCGCACGGATATTCTCAAACGCGATCAAGACATCGTGGGTCAAAATTGACAGTAGGTAGAGAATACTTCCGCCAGTAAAAATAGCGACGGACGTTTGATGTGACAGCGCTATGCCCGCCCATGGCTGAGCTAAGGAGACGCCAAGATAATTCCAGAGTTGGCAGATGCCCAGCCATAGCAATCCCGAGATCAGGGAGGTGCCGCCGAAGACCGCGCAAACCAATAAGAATCGCCGCTGTTTAAACGGTAAAGAGCGGCAAACATAATACGCAGAAGATACAACAAAGCCATACAACAAAGAAACCGGCACTGCGAAGAATAAGGCATTTAGCCAGGGAGCTAATTCGCTTTTGGCGAGCAAGCTAGCGATCACGACACCCACCCCTAGCCACCCCAGCATATACCAGAGTAAGACGCGAAGTGTGGATAGGATGGGAGTCATAATTTAGCGTTAAGTATGCGTGGCGTTAATTTTTTATTTCCACGCCGCCCATAAGTGCATAACCGGTGATGACCAGGCGTTTGCCAGAATTCATCGCCGGCACAGTTTTATCTTCGATGCCAGCCATGATAGCGATGCCGTTATTGACGACAGTCCAATCGTTGGGAACCTTGAGCACGATACCACCCCAGACGGCAAACACATTGATAACAGCCTCGGTTTGTATCGATGCACCGCGCAAATCGAGTTCAACTCCACCCATGATCGCTGTAATCTCGCCACCACGAAAATCAGGAGAGGAGTTTTTCCCCTGATTGCCGCTCATCACCGCAACTACATCAATTTTTGTATCGTTGCCTGAACTTGCCACGCCATCGCCATTGAGAGCGTTAGTAGCAGGCACCATGCGATCTTTAAATATCACGATGAGACCGCCGACAATCAAAAACAACGGCCAGAAATCATGCAAACTAAAATCAATCAAACCAAGGTGGTTGAGCGTCATTAAAATACCTGCAAAAACCAATGAGCCACCAATAAGATAACCGGAGCTATTGTTCGCCTGTGCAATTTTTAACCCGCCGATCACGATAAATATCATCGGCCAAAATTGCAGTAAATTTCTAGTGTTAAAAATGTTCAGGTTGTCTACCAGGGAAAATACCCCGATGATCAGAATGAACGCGCCTAACAATACGCGTTGTTGTGGATTGGATTTTTTCATGATGTTGCTTTCATTTGATAGGTGATTAGATAGTCGATTATTTTTGGTTCTTGATGAAACCACTTAAGACTATGCTGAGGCCAAGTCCTATCATCAAGAGCGGCCAACTATTTCTAAAACTCCAGCCCCAGAGATGTTCAATCGAGGCATATAGCCAGAACGCCAGTACGACTTGAAAAGCGCCGTGAACGAACTGCGAGTTTTTTTCTGCGCTGACCATTTTATTGACACCCATCAGCGCGATGAAGACTGGCCAGAAATGCCAAAATTGTCGAATCTCGAGTATATCCATACGGTCAAGTAGAAAAAGACCGCCGATAGAAATCAAGCTAAGGCCGGTGATGAGATTTTTCCGCATTCTATATTGCGAAGTTTCGGAATGTAACATGGGTTTTCCTTTCAATTATCGGGGAGCGCTACTGTTTGCGCCACACCGTCAAGATAATGGAAGTGTTTTTGGAAGTCCCGCGATTTCCGGTGAATGCCGGAAATGGTCGGTGACTGACGAATCCCACTGTGAATAAGTGAATGGATAATCTTATTTTGCAAGAACCGTCGCTGCTACCAACGTCGCCATTGCCTGTGCATTTTGCTCATCGTTGGTGCGCAATTCTGCCGCGATATTGAGGCGGTCTTGCTCCGGCCGGTTTTGACTGGCTTTCCATTTGCCGCTGAGTTTTGTCAGGGGAATTTCTATCCCAATAATCGCAGCCAACATTTTTTGAATATAGTCCTCAGGTGCGTCACTGATTTTCCAGGGAGTTGTTTGCTTGCCTTCGTGATGATCAGTGAGCCGGTGTAATAGACTCAGTAACCACTGCGCATCATCGACAA
>JAZJYB010000093.1:0-12264 GCA_040390685.1 Pseudomonadota bacterium
CCCCAAAGTGTCATGCATAAAACGCTGTTGTGCATCCAGCAGACGATCATCGTCAAACCAATTCGCCAGATACACACCGGCGTAGCGCGCATCGCAATCTATCTGATATTTATTGATACGTTGGCGTATCGTTTCCACCGCGTCGAGACTCAATTGATACAAATTTCGCGCTTGCGCCACGCCTACCGAACTGCTTAAATCGCGCTCCCCCAAAGAGTAGCCACCGAAAACAAAACCGCCATTGCGCCCTGATGCTCCGTGACCCACCGTTGCAGCATCGAGCAATATCACATTGCGTTCACCGCGTTCAATTAAGGAGATGGCGGTGGCAAGGCCAGCAAACCCGGCACCGATGATGCAGATAGCCGCTTCAGTATTTTCTGTCAGTGCTGCATAAGTCTCTTTTGCGGCGCTGGCATGGTAATAACTGTCGTCAGAAAACAGGTTTGATTGGGGCATAGAAATATCTTATTGGTGTGAATGCTGAAAAGTAAATGGCTCTCAGGGCAAGGGGTTTTATGGAGTCTCCCTCAATAAGGGTGTCACGATTTTTTCAAGTATCGCAAGATCAACTTTGGGATCACCGACACTGCCATCTTTCCTTAAAACACCATGCCGGTCAATGATGAATGTCATGGGCATGCGCCATATTCTGCCATACCCTTTGTAGTCCGCTTCGCGTCTGAAGGCAGCAGCAAAACTATACTCACGCATGACTTGTTGCACTAGCTGATCATCTGCAGGATCATCCATGCTAATCGCTATGATACGCAGGCCTTCCGCTTGATGCTGACGATAGTAACTTTCCAATGCCGGCATTTCTTGCCGGCACGGCGCACACCAGGTCGCCCAAAAATTAATGATGATGACATTTCCAGCATTAGCCGCAAGATCAAAAGTGTGGCCATCTATTTGCCTAGCCTTGATCACCGGTGCGACTTTAGCTACGTCAACAGCCCAGCATGGCGATATACAGGTCAAACCCAAGGTCAAACCCAAGGTCAAACCGAAAGTCAAACTAAAGGTGGTCATGAATAGCCAAGATGTACCTATTTTCATTGCACAGTTCCTAGTGAAAAATTGCTCGGCGCCCATCTACCTAGCCGACTTTACTATTGAGTATTTTTCGGCAAAGATGATGGGCGCACTGGGACCCACTACTTCGTGAGTTTCACTTATGTTGGATCATCAAACTTACATGGCATATCGCATACCTAGCGAGACAGTATACCGAGGTGCAAGTTGAACACCGTTCACGTTCTGGTACAAAGGCAATTGGAGGAATCCAAAGACCTTGAGTTTTTCGCTCAGGCTGACTGTGACTCCGGGACTAATATACATCAAGCTGCCGCCACTATTCTCTGCATCTGCATCGCTGCCACTATCACGATGCCCAGCTTTAGCATTGATTTGTAGCTGCGGTATCACTGTTTCATTCGCCATGTAACGTAGGCCAAAATTTGCATTGAGCGAGGTGCCAGTTTTGTAACCGTCACGTTCAGAGAAAGGCAACTGAACGTTACCTTGAGCAAAATAATCCCAATTTTGATTCAACGCGGCGAAGTGAAAAACCCCCAATAAAAGATCGGTAGAACCCGTTCCGGCCTGCAGGCCACGGTCGAGTGCCTTACCCGTCTGCGGGCCGTTGCTAAAATTATCGTGGAACGATCCAGTGGGGAGTTTCAGCCCAAATTGCAAGCCAAAATTTTTCTCTTCCGACAACCCCAGGTAGCGACCCAATACCTTTACGTCACCAATATTGCTGGTCTTGGATGAGGAGATATCCGTATCACCTTCTGCGATGGTTTCGTGGCTGCGATAGATATAAGGGATTTGCACATTCACACCCCAGTTTTTGCCGGCATTGAAATCCAAACCTAGCGTGACATAGTGATTTTTGGTGCCTTGTTCGATTTCTCTATCTGATGGCAAACTCATACTCGCCGGTTTCAATTTAGCTGTGCCCGATGTGCCATTACGGAGTTCCGATTGGTTTAAAAAATCATAACGCAAATCAATGCGACCACCCGGCACAGTCGCGTAGCCCTGGCTATCCCAATCAGAACTCAGCGTGCAACCACAACTGGAACACGCGAAACTAGTCGGTGCCGCAAGAGCGACGCCACTAGCGATTAATAAACGAATAAGTGTTATGTGTTGAATTTTCATTTTTTTCATCAGTAAATTTCACTCCTGTGCATGCGATACAAGCGCACGTGATCCGACAGGAAGCGAGGTCAATTAACCGGCTCGATTTAACGAGCCGTTTGTTGCGTATAAGGTGGGAGTGTCAATGCCGTTGAAGACGGCAGACTATGCAAAATCGGCAGGTGGCCCGCGCGGGCTGGCGGCGGATAGGATCTGTAACGGCTGAGGCGAATGATAGACCAACACGGGGCGCAACTCATGCCCGGTGAATTTACCAAGGCCATCGTTTGCAATAAATAGCAAAGCACCAGCGTCAGCATGCGGCAGACAGTTGGCGCAATCCATGGCAACGCTAGCGTTTGATTTTTCGTTTGATTTTTTTAAGGAGAAGGTGGAGAGCGGACTCAGACGGATTCTGGCACGATTCACATTTTCTGCGCTATTTGTAGTGCAGATACTCCATGCCATCGAGTCTCCACGTGCGGCAGATAGTGCTAGCGAGATTGACGGAGCGAGCGTGTTGACCAGGACAGCAAGACACACTATCCAAAGTTTCATTCGCAAATTTGTCAATTTTTTTCGCATGGTTGCGATAATAAGCTAAGTCGTTGAGAGTATCGCCACTGTATGTCAATCGACAAATACAGTGCGTTATTGATGCTGATCAGAAAATAATTATTTCAAATATGCCACGTTGCATGCACCGTCACGAGCCGTATTGTATAGGATGCCCACAACTCATGCACGGCACAGTGCCAACAAAAAAGCCTCCTTAGAACAAATTCCAAAGAGGCTCATCACTTAATTTCCTGTTTTTACTAGCAAGGCATTTCTGCACCCTTGCGTGAGTAATACCACCAGGTGATGATCATGCAGCTGATGTAAAAACCAATGAAGGTATATAACGCCATATCGGGTGAACCAGTCATCTTGATGGCGGTACCAAAGCTTTGTGGAATGAAGAAACCGCCGTATGCGCCAATCGCACCGGAGAAGCCCAAAACTGCAGCAGATTCTTTGGCTGCATCGAGCCGTGATTGTGCCAATGCGGCTTCGCCTTTGCCGGCAACGGCACGCGCTCTTTCTGTTTGGAAGATGATAGGTATCATGGTGAAGGTCGAACCATTGCCCAGACCTGTCAAGATAAACATAAGGATAAACGATCCGAGGAACATCATGAACTGGTGATCATGCAAGGCGGGCAGAATGCCGAGAATAATAGTCAGGACCATCGCGGAAAAGCTCCACAGTGTGAGTCTTGCGCCACCAATTTTATCCGACAATATTCCACCGATTGGTCGTGCCAGTGCGCCGGCCAAGGGACCGAGGAAAGCAAATTTAGTTACATCCACTTCAGGAAATTGCGCCTTGATCAGCATCGCAAAACCGGCCGAAAATCCGATGAAGGAACCAAAGGTACCAATGTATAACCAGCACATCAACCAGTTGTGCTTGCGCTTGAAAATCACTGCCTGTTCAGCAAACGATGCCTTGGCTGAAGCGATATCGTTCATGCCAAACCAGGCTGCCAGAGTCGCCGCGACAATAAATGGTACCCAGATGAATCCGGCATTGCCTAACCAAAACATTTTATCGACACCAGTCTTAGCATTGTGAAACAAGAAGCCGTCACCTGAAATCGCCACACCAAACATGGCGGAAGAAATCGCCAGTGGCGCAACAAACTGCACCACCGAGACACCGAGATTACCGATGCCGGCGTTCATGCCGGTAGCGTAGCCTTTGCGTGATTTAGGAAAGAAGAAACTGATGTTAGACATGCTGGAGCTGAAGTTACCGCCACCCAGACCGCACAGCAAAGCCAATATCAACAAGGTGGAATAGCTGGTCGTCGGATCTTGCAGCGCAAAGCCCATACCGATCGCGGGTATCAACAGGCTGGCCGTGGAGATCGCGGTCCATTTACGGCCACCAAAAATCGGTATCAGGAAGGAGTAAAAAATTCTCAAGGTCGCGCCTGATAAAGCGGGCAAGGCAGTCAGGAAAAACAGCTGATCCTTGCTGAATTTAAATCCGGCTTTATCCAGGTTGGCCGCCACTACGCTCCACAACATCCAGACCGAAAACGCCAGCATTAGCGCCGGGATGGATATCCATAAATTGCGGTTGGCGATGCTACTGCCCTCCTTGTTCCAGAACGCGGCATTTTCCGGTTCCCATTTGCTTAATACGTGACTCATTTTATGCTCCTTGATTAATTATTTTTTACACGAAACTTATGCTGGCAACGCCGACTGTGCGGACAGCATGCCTTCTCTGCGGAATTGGAAGTGCATCCATACCAGGGACACGCAAACCGTGCCGTACAAGAGCATGAAACAGGAACTGCGTACACCGGTCAGATCAACCATGGCACCAAACATAATTGGCAAGATAAAGCCGCCAAGTCCACCCGCCAGACCAACCACACCAGACACCGCACCAATGTTATGGCTGTAGTCGTTAGAGATAAATTTGAAGACCGACGCTTTGCCTACCGCCATCGCAATACCGACAACAAACAACAGGACGGTGAATGTGAAGGGGGTGAGGCTGATATGAAAAGTCTGCATGCCGGTGACTGTTTTAATGCTGAAATCTGTCTGTGGATAGGACAGCATGAAGAACGCCACCCAACATACCCACATCACCGCCCAGGTCACTTTGTAGGCGCCATATTTATCCGCGAGCCAGCCACCAAAGGCACGCAATACACCACCAGGCAAAGAGAAGCAGGCCGCGAGCAAAGCTGCGCTCTTGATATCGAAACCATACTCGGTGACGTAGTACTTAACCATCCACAAACTCAAGCCTACATAGCCACCAAACACCACAGAGTAATACTGGCAATAGCGCCAGACTTTTGGGTCCTTCAACATGTGGAGTTGGTCGATAAAACTGACACTCGATTTCACGTTGTGATCATTGTCGGTAGCGGAAAATGCCCAGAAAATTAAAGCGGCTGACAACATCATCACCGCGTATACCTTAGGCACCAGAGTCCAGCCAGCTGCCGCTATCAAAACAGGGGCGATAAATTTATTCACCGCGGCGCCGGAGTTACCGGCACCAAAAATACCCATCGCCAAACCCTGCCTATCCTTCTTGAACCAGCGGGCGACATAAGGTGTACCGACAGAAAATGAACCGCCAGCCAGGCCAACGAATAAACCAAGCACCAGGAAATGCCAGTATTCAGTCGCGTAACTAATCAGGTAAATCGGGATAACCGTGGAGATCATCAAAAGGAATAAGACGATGCGGCCACCGAAGCGGTCAGTCCAGATACCCAAGGGCACGCGTATCAAGGAACCGGTGAGCACCGGCATCGCTGTGAGCAAACCAAACTGCGTTTCATTCAGATGCAAGATGGTCTTGATCGGAATGCCGATCACACCAAACATCATCCAGATGGTAAAACACACGGTAAATGCCAGGGTACTTGAAGCTAGTACCGAATTGGCTCTGCTTTGATCAGACATTTCTAACTCCCTTTGCTTTTATCAGTGCTTACAGCTTAAGGAAAGTCAGTACGTTTTGAAATTCGCCGTAAGGTGGTATTTATTCATGCAAAAGGATGGGGTCACTAGCCGAAAGAACTAGTTTTTGCTGAAACAGCAACGCAGAGAAATGCCTTATTAACATGAAACAAACGTAAAAACCTGCGCCAACATATAAAACACGGCAAAGAAATGCGTTTTGCATAGCCTCGAAGATTTACAATGGCGCCTATCCACACTAAGTAAATGAAAGCAGCAATGAACCAGAAATTAAGCATAGACGAATACGACGCACTCGACCAAGTCAGCAAGTTACCCAGGACCGCCCGGCCTAGCGCCTGCGTGGCCAGAAACACCAAGCGCCTGATCGGCATTAAATTTCTGGCACATCGTAAAGATGGCGGACTTGAACTGACCGACACCGGCAAACAGGTTTTATTTATCAAGCAATGTATCGATGGCTTGCGCGCAGTCGCCAAAGACCCATCCACTGTCCTGCCAGCACCGGTCGCCACCTTTTTAGGCAAGAAAGGTCACATCGCGCTGAATGCCGAATCTGGCCTGACGGAAATCAGCGCCCGTGGTTTGGAATGTCTGGCGGATATTGATGCGAATAAAGCTGCCGAGAAATAACAGGGAATTTTCATCATTCTCGCGAATGCGGGAATTGCGTTTGATCATCACGCGCGGCGTCGAGATTGCAGCGCTTTGCACGATTTAGCCATACGTGCAGGTGCAAACCGCGCTGTGCATTAAACCAAATCTGTTGTAATTTTCAAACGTCTTTCGGTGCGGCTTGCACGCGCCTTACATGGCTGATATGCTCGCCAGCATTCGTTTAATTAACTGAACATAAAGATTTTCACTTGTCGCATTTGCTTGCTGACGCAATACTCGCTCGACGGGCTATATTTTCCTAAATTTAATCTGACCTTGATCCATGATAAATTTTCCCACCTTTTGCTTTTGCAACGCTGTCCGGAAGATGGCTTAAGGCGATGGCAAATTCTTCCAGAAACCCCAAGGCATCTAAAGCAACTTCCGCTCAGTTAAAATCAGCGGATACCAGCGCCCCAGCCACAGTTCTCGGCCCAAGTATTCCTAGCCGTTTTGATAAATTCCTTGGCAAACTCAAAGGCCTCAAGGGTGTTGTCGTGGCCATTGCCGGTGTCGGCGCAGTCGCCAGCGGCCTGGTCGGTTACTACACCACCTACAAGACAGTGATCAGCACACAGGCAAGCGCGTCTGTTGCAAGCGTGGCCAAATCTGCCAGCGACAGCAACGCAATCGCCGTGCTGCCGTTTGTAAATATGAGCGACGATAAGGCCAATGAATATTTTTCCGACGGTTTGTCGGAAGAATTGCTGAATATGCTCGCCAAGCTGCCGCAATTGCGCGTGATTGCCCGCACTTCTTCGTTTGCCTTCAAGGGCAAGGAAAGCAGCGTCGCCCAGATCGCCAAGACTTTGGGGGTGGCGCATATCCTCGAAGGCAGCGTGCGCAAGTCGGGCAATACCTTGCGCATCACAACGCAACTGATACGCACCTCAGACAGTGCGCAGTTGTGGTCTGAAACCTATGACCGTCAAATGACGGATGTATTCAAGACTCAGGACGAGATCGCCAGTGCCGTGGTCGCTGCACTCAAGATCAGGCTCTTGCCGGAGCAGCAGGTGACGAATAAGTACCGCACCACGAACACCGAAGCCTATCTGGAATACCTGCTGGGTAACCAGTTCATCAGCCTCAACACGCCGGATGGTCATCGGCGCGCAGTAAAGGCCTATAGCGCCGCGCTGGCGCTTGATCCAGCATATGCCGCCGCGTATGCCGGGCTGGCGTTTGCCGAACATGAAGCCTTCCGCTTCAATGATCAGCCGATGACGCCTGATGAAGTGGCGCAAGCCAAACTGCGTGCCATCGCCGCCGCCGAAAAAGCCATCGCGCTGGCGCCTGATCTGGCCTTGGGCTATGCGGCACGTGGCTTCATCCGCACCTTCACTTTATGGGATTGGAATGGTGCGCTCAAAGATGAGGAAAAAGCCCTGTCGCTCGATGCCAGCGATAGCACGATAGAGCGGCGTTACGGGTTGCTGCTTGCGATCATGGGCAAATTGCCGGAAGCGATTACCTCGACCAAGCGTGCGCTAGAAATCGACCCCTTGTCGATGTTCGCCTGGAGTAACCTAGGTTCTTACTACAACTCGACTGGCCAACTGGCCGAGGCCGACAAGGCGCTGCACCGCGCTTTGGACATCAGCCCAAGTTCGCATCATGCCAGCGGCTACCTGGGCCAGAATGCCTTGTTGGGCGGACGCCCAGCGGATGCTTTACCGTTTTATCAGCACGCAGGCGAAATCCATAAACTGGCTGGCACGGCGATGGCAGAACACAGTCTCGGGCATGCGCAAAAATCCCAGCAGTCTTTGGATGAATTGATCGCAAAACACAGCCAAGATCGCGCCTTCCGGATTGGCCTGGTGTATGCCTGGCGCGGTGAAGCGGATAAGGCATTTGCCTGGTTGGATAGAGCCTTGAAGCAAAAGGACACCGACCTTGCCTACATCAAATATGAACCGCTGTTGGCACCGATACGCAAGGACCCACGCTTTGCTGTGATGGTGAAGAAAATCGGTTTGCCGGATTGAAGTTTTTGTGACGTAGGGCAGGTGCAACTCGCGCCGAAAGGCGCCCTACCGATTACTGCTTGCACCCGCCCTTTTATTTTTCCGCAATCGACATAAATTACTTAATTACTGCGGCGCCGGCGCGCGCTACTTGCCCGTCCTGCGTGGTGCTTCCACCACTCACACCAATCGCACCGACCACTTTACCGTCGATCACTAAAATCTCACCACCTTCTAGCAATACCACGTCCGGTATAGTCAGTAATGCATTGCGCCCGCCAGCCACGCCGTCTTCCAAGGCTTTAGTCGGGCGACGAAACATCGCCGCTGTGCGTGCTTTTTGGATCGCTACGTTAGCGCTGCCGGTTTGTGTGTCATCGAGCATTTCAAAGTAGACCGGAAAACCGTGATTATCGACAATCGCGATCGCCATTTTGAAATTATTTTTCTTTGCTTCCAGCGCCGCACCAGCAGCGACTTTCTTTGCAGTTTCAAGATTGACCGCAGTGCCATAACCCGGTTGCTGCGCTAACGCCAAGCTCGTCATGAATAGCAAGGCGGCGGTAATAGTGGTGCGAAAAACGGACAGTGTGGATGTGTAAGACATAGATTTCCTTTTATTTAGAAAAACGATGAGGGATTTTCAGATGCGACCACACAATGCGGGGCGCCGTCTGGTGCCAGATGTTATGCGCTGATGTGGCAGCTAAGGATAAGAGATTCAAGCCATTTTCACAAGCGTCAGTGCCACCGTGAATTGCGAAATTGCACTTGCCGCAATGGCTTAATTACGCAATACTCAAGCAATGCATTTGGATACTCCTTCGCGTCAACCAATCACACTCAGCACCATGACTAAATCTATTTCTCTGAGCATTTATCACACTAGCCGTAAGCGGGCATAAGATTATGGCAAATTCTTCCAGAAGTGCCAAAGTGGTCAAAGCAAATTCTAATCAGAGCAATGCGTCAACCACGCTTCCTGCGACTAATAATATTGACCGTTTTTCTAAAATTATTGCAAAACTCAAACGCCTCAAAGGCGCAATCGTAGCGATTGCCGGTGTCGGAGCAGTGGCCAGTGGTCTGGTCGGTTATTACACCACCTATAAGACCGTGACGGTAGCCGCAACTCCGGCTAGCCTCAGCAGCATTGCCAATGCTGGCGCACTATCGATCTTGGTTCTGCCGTTTGCCAATCAGACTGGTGATGCGCAAAAATCCTATATCGCCGACGCGCTCACGACCAGTATCACCTCGGATTTGTCGCGCATCCGCGATGCCTTCGTAATCCCGCCGGCGACCGCGTTCAGCTACAAGGACAAGGCGCTGACCGTGCAGCAAATAGGTAAGGATGCCGGCGTGCGCTTTGTGCTGCAGGGCAGCGTGCTCAGCAGCAGTGACAAGGTCCGTATCAATGTCACGCTTGCCGATGCCCAGAATGGCGCGACCTTGTGGACGGATACGCTCGATGGCGATCTGGGCAATCTGTTTGCAATGCAAGACCAAGTCACTGCGCGCATAGGCAATAGCATAGGACGCGAAATGGTGATCGTTGCGGCGCGCGACAGCGAAACGCGTCGAAGCAGCCCGAAGGTAGCAGACCTGATGCTGCGCGCTACTGCACTGAGGCTGAAAACCCAGACATTGGAAACACATCAAAAAAGAGAAGCCCTACTGCGTCAGGTGTTGGTATTAGAGCCCCAGCATGCTGCGGCAACAGCTGATCTAGCTTATAGGCTTGGGCTGCAGGCTTACAATTTCGGGACTGACATGGACCACGATGCCATGGAGCGAGTATGGGGCGAAGCGCGTGATCTGGCCTCGAAAGTCAAGTTGCTTGATCCCGATAATCCGGCGGTGTACTACGTCGCGGGGGCTTACGCTTCGACACATGACGATTTTTCAGGGTGGCGACGTGCCGCCGAAGAGAACCTTGCGCTGCGCCCGAAAAGTTCAACTGCATATAACAATCTAGCGATCTGGTTCATTGCCAACGTGGAGCCTGCGCGCGCTATCGAACTACTGACACAAGCCATCAATCTGGATCCCAAGCATCCAGTGGAAGTTATTTTTTCAAACATGGCGCGTGCCCATCTGATGCTGGATGACAATGACGCGGCTCTGGCGTGGTGCTTGAAAGGAACGGCGGCACATCCGGCTAACCCGGAGTGTTACGCGATTCTGGCAATGGTTTATGCCGCCGAGGGCGATGCCAGAAAACTCGACGCGGCGCTGGGCGACCTGCGCCGCGTCGCGCCGCGTTTTAAAGTTTCCCAGAAACGCAAGCCACAAGCCTCAAGTCCAGCCGCCTACAAGACATATTACGAAACGAAATTTCTCCCGATGTGGCGCAAGGCGGGCTTGCCGGAGTAAAAGCCAGCGGGATTGACATCAAAACGTGTTCACCCACAGATGTTCAAGGCGAGGGAACTTGAATTAAGCGTTGCCCCGTCTTTTCGATATCCCATATGCCAGCAGCAAAGAAAGTAGTGCCAGCACGATCACGCTGACATTGCCAAACAGAATATACGGCGTCATCCCGCGCATGCCTTGCACGGTCGCCGTCAAGCTATCCTTGGTCAAAGGTCTGGTTTGGGAAACGATATCGCCCTGCGCATTGATGAATGCCGTGGCGCCGGTGTTGGTCGCTTGCAGCATGGCGCGCCCGGTTTCCAGCACGCGCATCTGCGAAATTTGCAAGTGCTGCGGCATCGCGATGGAATCGCCATACCATGCCATATTCGATACATTTAATAAAATTGTGGCGGCGCCATTCTTACCACTAGCTTGAGCGCGGAGTTGCTGCGCAATCTCTTCGCCGAATAAGGTTTCATAACAAATATTTGGCAAGATAAATTGGTCCTTGACTTGCATCGCTTGCGGCACCTTTGCGCCACTGGTTAACTCGCCAAATGGAATTTTCATCATATCGATAAACCAGCGAAATCCGAATGGAATAAATTCGCCAAACGGAACCAGATGGTGTTTGTCATAACGATAGCTCTGCGCCGTATATTCACTGCCAAATCCCAGCACGCTATTCGCATACAGATCATCACCGTCATGCGCAACCACGCCGACAATCAAACGACTATTACTCTCTTGTGCAAAAGCGTTGAGGCGCGGTAAATAATCTAGCGGCAAATGCGACGAGAGCATCGGCAAGGCCGTCTCTGGTGTCGCAATCAAATCAGCCGGTGCTGCAACGATCATGTCGTGATACAAGCTTAGCGATTCCTGCACGCGCGCCAGATCAAACTTAAGACCTTGATCGACATTACCCTGCAATAAACGTACCGTGATCGGCTGCCCGGATGCTTGCGTCCAATTAGACTGCCCCAACAGCATTCCCAAGATCAGCAAGAACGCCATCAGCGCAGACATTTTCTTCCAGCTTTTCCGCTGCAAAATGAGCAGTGCCAAGGCACCCGAGATGATGGCACTGACCCAACCCACACCATACACACCGGAGACTGCAGCATATCCTGCCAGCGGACTCTGTGTATGGGCGTAGCCAGAGACTAGCCAGGGGAAGCCAGTGAACAGCCAGCCACGCAACCACTCTGTCAAAGCCCAGATTGCCGGCATAACGAAGATTAAAGTGTTGATGGCAGAAAGTTTCCAGCGCCGTCGCAGATACCAGCTTATGCCCATCGCTGTTGCGGCAAACAAGGCCAGATAGCCGGCCAGCAAAGCCATCCCGATCAACGACAACCAGAGCGGTAGATCGTTGTAGCGCGTCATCAGGATGATGAGCCAGCTGACGCCAAAAAACGTCAGGCCAAAACCATATGCCCATCCCAGGATCGCGCTGCGCCGCAGCGAAGAGTTTTCGTCTTGCTGCACCAACAAAAACATCAGCGCGAGGCTGAGAATCTGCAAGGGCCAGAAATGAAAAGGCGCGAAAGAAAAAACGTTCAGTGCACCCGCCAGCAACGCCACCAGAATAGCGGCGCGGCGTGACAGGGAGTGAAGTGACGCGGGGA
>JAZJYB010000094.1:0-8945 GCA_040390685.1 Pseudomonadota bacterium
CCAACTCTAATCCACCACCCATACACACGGAATGAATCGCTGCGATTACTGGCTTGCTGGCGTTTTCCACGACATTAATCACGGTGTGCAAAGACGGTTCGGCAAATGCTTTTGGCGAGTTGAACTCTTTAATATCCGCCCCGCCAGAAAAAGCTTTACCGGCGCCCGTGTTTATAATGGCCTTGACTGCGTCGTCGTGCGTGGCAAGCTTCATGCTCTCTACAATTGCGCTACGTGTCGCATGACCTAGACCGTTGACCGGAGGGTTTTTCATTGTGATGACGGCGACATTGCCGACGACTTGATATTCTGCGCTCATGGCTTTTCCTGTACGGTGATAGGTTTAATTTATTCGCGGTATAAATAAGGGATTCAATTCGATTTTGAGCGCCAACTATACCGCAAAATAGTACGATCGTATTATTTTAAATAAAATTTATTTGGAGTGAATAACCAGAAACAAAAAAACACTTTAATGGCTTAAACCTCTAGCCATTCTTTTCGAATCACTTCGTTGCGCCGTAATTCATCGGGAGTTCCCTCAAATACTATGCTGCCGTGCCCCATCACATACACCCGTTGCGAAATCTCCAGCGCGATTGCCAGTTTTTGCTCAACGAGTAGCACTGAGATCCCACGATTTTTTAACTCTTTGAGGTATTCGGCCACCAAATCAACAATTTTTGGTGCCAGGCCTTCAGTTGGCTCATCAATCATAATCAAGTCAGGATCACCCATCAAGGTGCGACACAAGGTCAGCATCTGTTGTTCGCCACCGGATAAAACACCAGCAGACGTGTGCTGTCGTTCCTTCAATCTAGGAAAGAGCTGATACATATCTTCCAAACACCAACGCGATTTCCTGTTGGCTTTTTCGCCCAAGATTAAATTTTGCTCCACTGTCAGACTAGGAAAGATATCGCGATTTTCTGGTACATAACCAAGCCCCTTATGCGCAATCTGAAACGCTTTCAGACCTATGATTTCTTCACCTTTGAACAAAATAGATCCGGTTGACTCGACTTGGCCCATAGCGGCTTTAATCGTGGTCGATCTACCGACCCCATTGCGTCCCAATAAACTGACAATTTCACCTGGATTAACTTGCATATTCACGCCATGCAAAACATGGCTCTTGCCATAAAAAGCATTCAAGTCCTTAATTTCAAGTAAGGCGCTCATGCCAAAGCCTCGACCGGTGCATGGCCGCCCAGATAGGCATCTTTTACCTTTTGGTTATTGCGAATATTAATCGGCGTGTCGCAGGCAATCACTTCGCCATAAACCACTACCGCAATCTTGTCGGCCAAGCCAAACACTACGCTCATATCATGTTCTACCATTAATAAGGTTTTGCCGATGGTGACCTTGCGAATTAATTCCACTGCCGCCTCTGTTTCTGAACGACTCATGCCTGCAGTCGGTTCATCCAGCAGTATCACGTCTGCGCCACCAGCGATGGTGATGCCGATCTCTAGCGCGCGTTGCTCCGCGTAGGTTAATAAGCCCGCAGTAATATCACGGCGCCGCTTCAATCCTATTTGCTCAAGTACCGCTTCAGCGCGTTCTTGCGCATCTTTTAAACCGTTTAGGCGGTGCCAGAAAGAGTATTTATAACCCAAGGACCAGAGCACGGCACAACGCAAATTTTCGTAGACAGACAAGCGATGAAAGATATTCGTAATCTGAAAACTACGGGACAAGCCGAGGCGATTAATTTCAAATGGACGCAATGCAGTAATGCTTTTGTCGTTTAATAGAATATCGCCGGAAGTAATCGGGAATCGTCCTGAAATCAAATTAAACAAGGTGGATTTTCCTGCGCCATTCGGGCCAATTACTGCAAAGCGTTCACCTTTTGGAACTTGCAGGCTCGCGCCACGGATGATCTCGGATTTGCCGAAACTTTTTCTCACATCTTTTAATTCCAAAGAAAATTGGCTCATCCTGGCACCCTCCGCATTTGCTCTTCGATCTCGCTATTCACTTCGCTCCACTGATGTTTGAACAAATTTCTATAACGCATAAATCCAAACGTTCCCAGCGTTATTAATGTCGCGGCCGATAGCCATGCGCCTGGCTTTGCGGTGTCGACCAAGATACCAAATAAATTCATTTCGCTCGCTTGCGTGCTTTCCAAAGTTCGCTGGTAAAGCATTTCGATTGCCATCACGATTCCGGCTGCAAAGATGAGGCCAGCCAAAACGATCTTCCACATGGCTGACCAGATGCGTCCGAACAAGCCATATTTTGCCACCCGTAAATTCAACATCAAGATACTGGCGATACCGCCCGGTGCATACATCACAATCAAGATGAAAAACAGGCCTAAATATAACTGCCATGCTTTGGTGATGTCAGACAGGATTACAGTCAAGACCACACCCAAGATCGCACCTATCATCGGCCCGAAGAAAAAGCCGATGCCACCAATGAATGTGAAGAGCAATACCGCACCAGAGCGAATTGCGCTGACATTTTCTGCGCTGACAATCTCGAAATTAATGGCGGATAAGCCGCCGGCTATTCCGGCAAAAAATGCTGACAAGATCAATGTCAAATAGCGTACCCATTGCGTATCATAGCCAATAAATTCGACGCGCTCTGGATTGTCTCTTACGGCATTGGCCAATCGCCCTAATGGGGTTTGCGTGAACGCATACATGCCGATAGTGCTGACAAAAAGCCAGAAACTAATCAGGTAATACACTTGAATTTGCGGGCCATATGTGACACCTAAAAATGCCTGGCCAACCACGCGATTGCTTGAGACGCCGCCCTCACCGCCAAAAAATCCTGGGAACATCAATGAACACGCAAATACCAGTTCAACAATGCCCAAAGTGATCATGGAAAACGTCGTGCCTGATTTTTTAGTAGTGACATAACCGAATAGTATGCCAAAGAGTATTCCGGCAAATCCGCCGACCAAGGGCAAGAGTGTAATAGGAAAGTTGAGACTGCCATTGCCGACCAGATTCATGGTGTGAATGGCAAAAAAAGCGCCGAGTCCAGAATACACTGCATGGCCGAACGAGAGCATGCCGCCCTGCCCCAGCAGCATATTAAATGACAAGCCGAAGATCATCACTGTCCCCATAGTCGAGAGCAGCGAAAGTGATCCGCCGCTGCTAAACAGGAGCGGTGCCAATATCAGCACTAAAGCAAAACTGCTCCAGATGATCCATCGCGCCAGATTGATTGGTTTGTAAGTCAAGGTCGTTTTCATTTTTTATCCTTCCCGCGTACCGAGCAATCCTCTTGGGCGGAAGATCAGGATAAGTACTAATAATAGGTACGGCAAAATGGGTGCGGCTTGCGAAATCGTCAGTTTAAGTAAGGGGTAGCCGAAAGTGTCAGATGTCACCAACAAGCCGAAACTTTTTAATAAAGACATCAGTGAATAATCCAGCGCCACAGCAAATGTTTGTCCGACGCCGATCAGTATCGAAGCGATAAATGCACCCGCAAGTGAGCCCATGCCACCAACCACAACTACCACGAAAATAATGCTTCCCAAGGTGCCGGCCATCCCCGGTTCGGTAATGAAGGCGTTGCCGCCGACCACGCCTGCGAGTCCAGCCAAAGCGCAACCGCCGCCGAACACCAGCATAAAGACTTTGGGCACATTGTGGCCAAGCGCCTCAACCATATCTGGATGCGTTAATGCCGCCTGGATGACCAGGCCAATTCTGGTGCGGGTTAATAGCAAATAAATCGACAGCAACATCAGCAAAGCGACCAGCATCATAAAGGCACGGTACATTGGGAAGGTCGTCGTGTAAATTGTGAATAATGGGCCGTCCAGCATCTTGGGTATGGCATAGGGTACGGTGGCGCGCCCCCAGATCAGTTGTACCAATTCAACGATGATATACGAGAGGCCGAATGTGAATAGCAACTCAGGAATGTGACCATATTTATGCACTGAGCGTAAGCCATATTTTTCTACCATTGCACCAAGAAACCCAACTAACAAAGGCGTCATAAATAGGGCTGGCCAAAATCCTAAGGTGATGCTGATCGTGTAGGCAAAGTAAGCACCCAGCATGTAGAAACTGGCATGGGCAAAATTCAATACACCCATCATGCTAAAAATCAGGGTGAGCCCGGACGACAGCATAAACAGCAGCAATCCATAACTCACGCCATTGAGAAGAGTGATCAAGGTAAATTCCAAAATGCGCTTCCTTAAATATTTTATGTGATGATCAATCTATTTCGGCAAAAAAAAAGAGCGCACTAAAAGTGCGGCTCTTCATGTTTTACAGGCTAATTAGCCAGGACGTTTCATTTGGCATGATGAAGGTTGCGAGGCGACAAAAGCTTCCACTTTCTGATTGGTTTTCCAACCCATTCCGGTATTTTCCTGATCAAATTTCACATCTTTGGCATTGGTTTTTGACCAGGTAGAAATATACAGAGGTTGCTGAATTTGATGGTCGACTTTACGAATGATATCTTCCCCATTCAAGCTCTTGATTTTCAAGCCTTCCATGGCAAAGGCGACTTTAACAGGATCGATAGATTTGGCTTCTTTTGCGGCTTTTCCTAATGCTGTCAGCACAGAGTAGGTTGCCATCGTATAGTAATCATCCTTATGTTTTTCTTTGAAGCCTGTGACGATTTCTTGGCCTGAGAAGGTTTCATTATTCGGATGCCAATAGCTCACTTGCTTAACGTGATCGATGCCTGCTGCGCCCATCGCGGTAGGGACGCCTGTAGTGCCAGCGTAATAGGTATAAAAATTGGCTTTCAAATCAGAGTCTTTCGCCGATTTGATCAACAGGGCTAAATCCGCACCCCAGTTACCCGTGATAACGGTATCGGCGCCAGAGGCTTTGATCTTTGCGACGTAAGGTGAGAAATCTTTAACCTGGCCGATCGGATGCAAGTCATCGCCGACGATCTGAATATCCGGACGTTTGCGCGCCAGATATTCTTTCGCGGCGCGAGTCACCTGATGTCCGAACGAATAATTTTGACCGATGATGTAGACCTTTTTGATGCCTAGGTCTTTCGCCATGAAACTGGTGAGGGCTTCCATTTTCATATCGGAATTTGAATCGAAGCGAAAATGCCAAAAGCTGCATTTACTGTTCGTCATATCCGGATCAACCGCCGCATAGTTGAGATACACGACTTCCTTGCCTGGATTGCGTTCATTATGTTTATTTACCGCGTCTAGCAAGGCCAAACCCACACCTGAGCCATTGCCCTGGGTGATGTAACGAAAGCCCTTGTCGATCACAGATTTCAAGACAGCCAAAGACTCTTGCGGACTTCCCTTATTATCGAAACCAACTACCTCTATTTTGTGTTCACCCGCCCATTTTTCCGCATTGGCTTTTTCTGCAATATATTGATACGAATTTAAAATGTTTTGCCCAACCGGAGCGAACGGGCCAGACAGCGGATCAATGAATGCAATTTTAATCGTGTCGGCCATCACCAGCGGTGTGGCTAAGGCGAAAGTGATAGCCAAAACAGATGCGCGCAGTTGAAATTTCATTTGTCTCTCTCCAATTTGATTGTAGATGTGATGCGATTAATTTCATTGCAGCCAGAAGCTGCACGGGTGAAACGCTTAATGCGATCTTGCTTGAAAAATCTTGTTACGAATGCTGTTTATGCAGTGGGTAAATGATAATCCTTGAATTGATCCCGTAGTTTGTTTTTTTGAATTTTTCCTGTTGCGCCCAAGGGTAAGGCATCAATAAAAACAACATCGTCAGGAGTCCACCACTTGGCAATTTTTCCTTCGTAAAATTGGAGTAATTCTTGTTTATCGATATCGACACCCGGTTTCTTCACTATCAAGAGCAAAGGACGCTCATCCCACTTCGGATGAAACACGCCTATGCAAGCCGCTTGTAGCACGCCAGGAAAAGCCATCGCGACGTTTTCCAGGTCTATCGTCCCTATCCATTCCCCGCCAGACTTGATGACATCTTTACTGCGGTCGGTAATTTGCATGTAGCCGTCGGCGTCGATAGTGGCGACGTCACCGGTAGGGAACCAGCCATCTTCCAGTACATCACCGCCCTCTTGCCTGAAATAGCCACTGATAATCCACGGCCCCTTGACCAATAAATTTCCGTAGGTGGTGCCATCCCATGGTAGTTCTTCACCAGTGTCATTGACGATCTTCATGTCAACGCCGTAGATCGCATGCCCTTGCTTCATCAAGACAGCTTCTTGCTGCTCGTTTGACATAGACATATGCTTGGCCTGCAAGGTGCCGGTCGTACCCAGCGGTGACATCTCGGTCATACCCCATGCATGCACGACTTCGACACCATAAGTATGTCTGAGCGTTTTCATCATGCTAGGCGGGCAGGCTGAGCCACCAATAATTGTTCTCTTGAAAGTGGAAAATTTCAAATCGTTTTGCGCAACATAGGTCAGCAAGCCTAGCCAGATAGTCGGAACGCCGGCTGAGAACGTGACTTTTTCCTGTTCAAATAATTCATAGAGGGATTTACCATCCATATGCGGGCCAGGAAAGACCAGCTTGGCCCCGGATAATGGCGCTGAATAAGGAATTCCCCATGCATTGACGTGAAACATCGGTACTACAGGCATCACTGAATCGCGCGCAGACACGTTGAGGGCATCCGGCATGGCAGATGCATACGAGTGCAAAACAGTAGAACGATGTGAGTACAAGGCGCCCTTTGGGTTACCCGTGGTGCCCGAGGTATAACACAAGCTGGAGGCAGAGTTCTCGTCGAATAATGGCCATTCAAATTCGTCAGAATTGGCATCAATCAGATTTTCGTAACACAGCAAATTAGGAATATTACTGTCAGTTGGCAAGCGATCTTTATCGCACATCATGACAAAACCCCTGATGGTCGGGCAGTGACTCGCAATTGCCTGGATGATGGGTAGAAAGGTGATGTCAAACAGAAGAAATTGATCTTCTGCATGATTGACGATGTAAGCGATTTGATCGGGATGTAGACGGGGATTGATCGTATGTAAAACTGCCCCAGATCCTGAAACCGCGTAATACGCTTCCAAATGACGGTAACCATTCCAAGCTAGCGTCGCAATCCTGTCACCTAATTTTATGTCCAATTGGCGAAATGCATTCGCTAGTTTTTTCGCGCGTTGATGGCATTGACTATAGTTGTATCGATGGATGTCGCCTTCGGTGCGGCGAGAAACAATTTCATTGCTGCCAAAATGCCTGGCAGCGTGCTCAATAATGCTGGAGATGAGTAGAGGTTTGCTCATCATTTGTCCCATCAGCGGGCTCTTTTGATACTGCGACATTTTAATCTCCGTTATAGTCATTTAGTGTTACGCGGCAATATTCGCATGCGAGAGAGTTTCCACTAAATTATTCTGGCACGTAAGTGGTTGAACCACCCACCCTATGTGCATCGATGCACATAGGGTGGACTTTAATCATCGAAAAAAATAAAAGCCTTTGTAACTTCATAATTTCTTGATGTTGCTCATTTTTGTAAATGTATAGCGTAGATAATGTGATGGCTAATTTATCAAAAATTTGTACCTACCGGATGATTTTGGTGCGACCGTACTAAATCGTCAACGCAAACCCATGTTGCAGGGCACAAAGATAGCAGTAATTCCTTTTGCCCCACTTACCTGTGCAGGTAAATCCAAGTTAAATAAAGTGTCGACTTCAAATTGCGTCGCGTCGCATCGCACCTAGGCAAAATTGCAGTCACGCTGCCTATATCGCAGTGCGCTTATTTTTCATTTCAGAGGGAGATATTTTAGCGATTATTTTTCTGAATACAATTTAACAATGGAGTTTATTGTAGATCGTTGACCGTCATCAAAAAACAACGGTACAGAATTCTGTCGCCACGAGTTTTATCTGGCAGAGTTGAAATACGTCGGGGGATATCATTGACATGACACAACGCCTCCAGCCTTGCACTGGAGGTTGAGATTTAAACACAGCAATTACTTAGCGCGAGCTCGCCCTATCGTCTGCGTTTCGCCAGTTTCCAGATTAAAAGTTGCGGCGGCGTCTTTACCTAAAACCTTGACCAAATACGGCATGACTTCCCTCAATGTTGCTTCCAGCGTCCATGGCGGATTGATGATAAACATTCCGCTGCTATGTAAGCCAAAGCCATCCGGTGTCGGGCCGCTGATCGTCAAACTCACGTTGAGCCAGCCATTGGCTGGAATACGCTTCAATCTTTCAGGCAGTTGTTTTGATTCTGTTCTTTGCAATACCGGGTACCAGACCGCAAACATACCTGTAGGAAAACGCTTCAAAGCATCTTCTATGGTTACTTTAACGCGTCGATAATCGTCTTTAACTTCATATGGCGGATCGATCAACACCAGGCCACGTCTGGATGGCGGCGGCAACAAGGCTTTCAAGCCTTCAAAGCCGTCTCCTGCCGCGATGATGATGCGTTTTCCCCGTGTTGTTGGCCGGTGGCCTTGTGCTGCTGCGTGCGCATCGAGTTTGCGGAAATTTTCGCTGAGAATTTTGATTTCACTAGGATGTAACTCAAACAATCGAAGGCGATCTTGTTCACGCATGACCTTGTTGGCACAATACGGTGAGCCCGGGTAATAACGCATCTTGCCGCTCGGGTTTAAGTCTTTGACCAGCGCGACATATTCAGCTAGCGCTGCCGGTAGATCTTTTCTCTCCCAGAGTGGAGCTATCCCTGTTTCATATTCTGCGTTCTTACTGGCATATCCGCCATCCAAAGAGTACAAACCTGCACCGGCATGGGTATCTATATACGTATACGCAATATCTTTTTGCCCTAAGTAATTGAGCAGTTGTATGGTGACAAAGTGTTTGAGGACGTCGGCATGATTGCCAGCGTGGAAGCCATGGCGATAACTCAGCATGTGGGGAATTTCCTATAAAAATGAAGCAATACTTTTATAAATCAAAGCATTAGCGAATAACGAGAAGCCGAATTTTACTCTCTTTA
>JAZJYB010000095.1:0-9622 GCA_040390685.1 Pseudomonadota bacterium
TCGAGTCGATTGACATGTTTATTTCCATCGTAGGTGCGCGCATGCGGCAAAGCGTTATGGTAACTGAATCGGTTTGATTCTGTCTGGACCTGCGCAAATACTCATTTGCCCATTTCTTCGTCAGAGTTGACTCCAGCTGCCGGGTATTCATGCATGGCTTTGCGCAACAATTGCATCTGACCATTAAAGTTGGTACAAGATTCGCAAATGGCCAGGTGAAGTTTCATTTTAGTCCGCTCGCCCAGCGTCAAGTGGCGATCCAGACCTTCAGAAACTAGCTTGTGTGTTTGTTTGCAGTTGGGAAGTAATAGCATAAATATCTTTTATTAAGCAGTAGATCAGGCTTTAACTGCAAACCAATTCAGATCGAGGCATTCGCGCAGACGCATTCTGGCGCGGAAAAGCAGTACCCATAGATTAGACGTAGTCAGATCCAATTCCTTACAAATTTCTTCAGTTTCTAGATCCAGCCATTCGCGCATCATGAAAACCCTCGCTGTTTTCGCCGGAAGTTTCTCCAGGCAAATTTCTAGCACTCTGAAAAAATCCTTCCTTTCCAGCTCTGTGTCTGGTTCTGACCAAGGGAGCGCCGTCTCCACCGTGTGGCCATTTGCCTTGAACAGGCTATCGATGACATCCGATTCCGCCGCATCATCTTCACATGGCAGTTGTTTTTCTTTATTTGAAGAACGCAGGATATCGATGATTTTATATTTAAGGATGCCGGTGACATAGGTGCGAAAAGAAGATTTTCCCGCGTAGCTATCTGGTTTCTCCAATACCGCTAGCAATGCTTCTTGTACCGCATCTTCCGCTTGCGATTCGTTACGCAGTTGTAGCAGCGCGAAACGCAACAGCGCGGGGCGCATGGCTTCAAGTTCTAGATGGAGATTTTGCTCGGTGCTCATTTATGTCGAATAAATTGTAGGTGTTGGCTGAAACCCGCCCTGATCGTTAATTGAATTTCCATGTAAAATTCGGAAAAGCCGCTTATTTTCCCACAGGATACCCTCATTATGACCCACGTGATCAACACAGAATTCGAATCGCCTAGACAATTGTCCGATGTCGCACCAGAAATCAAGGCAGAGATCCTGGCCCAGGCTTTGCCATATATCCGCAAGTTCCATGGTAAAACCATCGTTGTTAAATACGGCGGTAACGCTATGACAGATGAAAAACTCAAACATGGTTTCGCCCGCGATGTCATCTTGCTAAAACTTGTGGGGATGAATCCTGTGGTGGTGCATGGAGGTGGCCCGCAGATTGATAATGCACTCAAGAAAATCGGTAAGCAGGGCACGTTTATACAGGGCATGCGTATTACTGATGAAGAAACCATGGAAGTGGTCGAGTGGGTGTTAGGTGGCGAGGTGCAGCAAGATATCGTCATGCTGATCAACCATTACGGCGGTCAGGCAGTGGGCTTGACGGGTAAGGATGGCGGCCTGATCCGGGCACGCAAATTCAAAATGCCGGATCGCGAAAAACCGGGTGAGTTTCTCGATATCGGCTTTGTCGGTGAGATCGATGCGATCAATCCGGCAGTAGTCAAGGCTCTGCAGGATGACGCGTTTATTCCTATCATTTCACCTATCGGTTTCGGTGCCGATGGCCAGGCATACAACATCAATGCCGATGTTGTCGCAGGCAAAATTGCCGAGATTTTAAAGGCAGAGAAGTTGATCATGATGACCAATATTGCCGGGGTTCAGGATAAGCAGGGGAATCTGGTCACCGATCTGTCGGCGCGTGAAATCGACGAAATGTTCGCCGATGGCACCATCTCCGGCGGCATGTTGCCAAAAATTTCTTCGGCCCTGGATGCTGCAAAATCCGGTGTGAATACCGTGCATATTATTGATGGCCGGATCGAGCATTCCTTGCTGCTGGAAGTCCTGACCGAACAGGCGTTTGGCACGATGATACGCAGTCACTAGTCCACTTCTATAAAACCAATTTTCGGGCGCATATCTTCGTCGATGTTGCCAAGTGCGATGCTCGCAATACCGACGTATTGCTGTGCTTTGCGCCTCGGTCTGCATCCCGAGAATTGAATTTCTAGAAGCGTACGCAGACCGTAATAAAAAAACAAATCAAACGAGAAAAAAGTATGGGCAAAAGCTCACCCATCTGGCTATTCGACCTCGACGACACCCTGCATAACGCTAGTCACGCTATTTTTCCGGCTATTTCGCAGAACATGAATAGGTATATCGCCGGGCTGTTGGGTGACGGCACCACGCCTGCGGATGCCGCGATTGTTAACGCTGTGCGTCAGGAGTATTGGCAGCGCTATGGGGCTACCTTGCTCGGCTTGGTGAAACATCATGGCGTGCGGGCCGATGAATTTTTGCATCAGGCGCACCGCTTTGATGACCTAACTTCCATGATACGTGCCGAGCGCGGCCTTGCCAGATTGTTCAAGCGACTGCCGGGGCGAAAAATATTATTCACCAATGCGCCCAGACAATATTCGCGCCTGGTGTTGCGGCATTTGGGTTTGCATAGGCATTTTGCGCAACATATACCGATTGAAGAAATGCGTGTACATGGTCAATTGCAGCCCAAGCCGTCTAGCCGATTTTTACGTAAACTGCTGGCGAGACAAGGGCTGCAAGCGCGCCAATGTATCTTGGTGGAAGACTCGCTGGCGAATCTGCGTGCCGCTAAAAAACTCGGTATCCGGACGGTTCTGGTTACCCAATACGCGCAAAAAAATCTGACGGTGAAGCAGAATAATTCTGCCGCTTGTGTGGATGTCACAGTAAAATCCGTGTTTAAGTTGGCGGCACAACAATCGCGTCTGCGAAGCAAACCGCACACATAAGCGCTGCAAATAAGCGACGCTACTGATCCTAACATTACCGCAAAGAACACATGGCTACTAGCAAACCTGGTGAACGTAAGCTTCAGATCCTGCAAGCGCTGGCAGCGATGCTGGAAAACCCCAAGGGCGAGAAAATTACCACGGCGGCCTTGGCGGCCAAGGTAGAAGTGTCTGAGGCTGCCTTGTATCGCCACTTTGCCAGCAAAGCGCAAATGTTTGAAGGCTTGATTGAGTTCATTGAAAGCTCGGTGTTTGGCTTGATCAACCAGATCAGCCAGCAGCAGGAAGATGGCTTGCATCAGGCTCAGGCGATCGCGCTGATGTTGTTGAATTTTGCCGAGCGCAACCCGGGCATGACGCGGGTGTTGATAGGTGACGCCCTGGTCAACGAAGATGAACGTTTGCAAGTGCGTATGAACCAATTTTACGAACGCATGGAATTGTCCTTCAAGCAGGCCCTAAGACAGGCTGTGACGCAAGGGAATGTAAGGGAGAACGAAGTCACATCACTGGCGAGTTTACTGAGTAGTGTGGTGGTAGGCCGTTGGCATCGCTATGCCAAGAGCGGTTTTAAAGTCTTACCTTGCGAGCAGGCGGCCGTGCAGATAGCCCTCCTCTTGCGCTAATTGAACGCCCTTCTCCCGCTCGCGGGAGAAGGGCTGGGGATGAGGGTGATTGAACAACGCATGCGATCATTAGCAGAAAGCATTTAAAGCACCAAATATATATGCATTTCGTATCTGAACCACCCTCACCCCAACCCTCTCCCGCGAGCGGGAGAGGGGGCTAAAATCAAAAAATGTGCGCGTCTTGTTGTATGGGTAACGATTAGCGCGCATGCGGGGATGACGATCAAATCCGCGAATTCCTAAAAAAGCCTAGCCGCTAAACACACAAAAATTATTACGTCCTGCTGCCTTGGCTTTCTTTAAAGCCAGATCAGTATTGTGCAAAAAGCTTCTCGGTTCCTGCGCGTGTAAAGGGCAGCAGGCGATGCCGATACTGGCCGTGAGTATGATTTTTTTGCCGCGTAAAGTCATCGGTTGATTGATGGCATGAATGATTCTTTCGGCCAGACTCTGCGCCATTTTTGCGTTGTCTATTTGCGGCAAAATCGCCGCGAATTCATCGCCGTCTACGCGGCATAAAGTGTCTGTGGTACGCAGCACCGTGCACAGGCGGTTCGCCAGCGTTGCCAGGATCAAATCACCCGCATCGTAACCAAACTGATCATTCATTGACTTGAAATTATCAATATCAATAAACATCAGGCCGGCCAGCCGATCGTTGACAATCGCATCGTCGACACAGTGCTTGATTAAAGTCTGGAAGTAATTTCTATTCGGGAGTTTGGTCAGGCTGTCGTGATTCGATAAAATATCCAACCTGCGTTCGGCTTCCTTGCGCTCACGTATCTCACTCTGTCGATCCGATTCCCACGCATCCATTCTTTGCAACACGTTGTTGAAATGTTGATGGAGATCGTTAAGCTCATAATCATCTTGTTCGCGCGCGCGCAGACTGTAGTCACCTAAGTTGGCGACTTGCTCGGCAATCGTCGCCAGATCAAGAATAGGCAGCAGGCGTTTCATACTTAATTTGCTCAGGTAACGCGCGCATATCGTGGTGGCGATGGCGATGATGATTAAGCCGATAAAAACCGTCAAGAATAGATGCAGATATAGCGCGCGCAAACTGCTGCTGATTTGAATTTTTCCGACCAGATCCCCATCGTTGATCACGGGCGCTGCGATGATAAGTTGGGCCAGTTGCAGATGACTTTTTACTTCATTGATCAGCTCCGACGCGGGTAAGTTACTTGCATTGTCGAACTGACCAACGTTGTTCCAGGCGATAACTGGTTGCGCTTTTTGATCGTAGACCGTGACGCTAAGTGTGGTCGATGCATTGGTCGCGTTGAGTATCAGTTTTTCTAAGGCTTGACTATCTTTGTTTTGCAAACTATTGGCGATACTTGATGCCAGAGTTTCGACTTTGTATTGAGCTTCGGTACGGAGATTTTTTTGTCCCGAATACAGCGACAGCAAGACAAACAAGAAGAGTACACATCCCAAGCCGGTTCCCACTGTGGAAAAATTTTCGCGAAATATTTTTCTTGCCAGGGGCGAATCGAGAAATGTCACAGACATGATTTTCCTTTTGAGCAGCGTTATTGTTTGCCAAGGAAGATTATCATCGAAGATGATTAAATAGTCTTTATTTTTTGCAATGTGGTGAGAATTTCAGACAGACGGAGAGTAAATGCGGGCGAAAGGATGGAAATTATGCCAACAGTTTTTCTCAATAAGGGAAAAGCCTTTTTACCTCGGCGAACACAGCGAACATGACGAAAAATCCAAGAAACTACTGAGGGTTTTCGACGTGTTTGCTGGGTCGCTGTGTTTCACAGTGTTCAAGTCATGCTTTTTCCTGGGGCGGAAAGCTACGCAAAATTACATCGCCCGTGCCGGTAATAAGCTGCCGAGCACTTCGCCAAAGCCTATCCGTGGCGCACCATCTTTTTGCGTCCAGCCGCGCATGATGATGCTATCGCCATCGGCGATGAACAGACGTTGTTCGCCATTGCTCAAGGCGATAGGTTTTTTGCCACCTTCGGTCAGTTCCAGCAATGAACCAGCCTCTTCCGGCAAGGGGCCAGATTGGGTGCCCGAGCCTAATAAATCGCCAGCACGCAAATTGCAACCGTTGACGGTATGGTGGGTCACGAGTTGCGAGACTGTCCAGTACGAATGGCGGAAATTCGATAATGACAGCCGTTGCGCCGGCACATTTTCTGCGCGCATTTTTTCAGTCTGTAACAGGACTTCGAGCTGGATATCAAAGGCGCCATTTTCACGGAGCTGGTTCGACTCCAGATACGCCAGCGGTTGCGGATCGGCCGCATCGCGCGTCCATGCCTTGCGATACGGTGCCAGCGCTTCCAGCGTGACCACCCAAGGGGAAATTGTCGAGGCAAAATTCTTCGCCAGGAAAGGGCCTAGCGGTTGATATTCCCAGGCTTGCATATCACGCGCCGACCAGTCGTTGAGCAGGCAAAGGCCAAACACATGTTGCTCGGCTTCTTGGATACCGATGTGCTCGCCAAGCGCATTGCCCTGGCCGATAAAAATACCGATTTCCATTTCATAATCCATGCGCTTGGCCGGGCCAAAGACCGGCTCGGTGGCAGCAGGCGGCATGGTTTGACCAATAGGGCGATGAAACTTCTGACCCGATACGCCTATCGACGAGGAGCGACCATGGTAGCCGATCGGCACCCATTTGTAATTCGGCAGCAAAGGGTTATCCGGGCGAAATAATTTGCCGACGGCGGTGGCGTGATGGATCGAGGTGTAAAAATCAGTGTAGTCACCAATTCGCGCCGGCATGCTGTATTCGGCAGAGCTCTGTGGCAGCAGGCAATTTTGTAGCACATCCTGATGCGTGGTTCCTTGGCGCAACGCGCGTGACAAGTCCAGGCGCAATGCCGAGCAAACTTTAGGGCCAAGGTCCATGAGTAAATTTAAGCCATCGCTTAAAATCGCCTGGTCTAATTCTGCATTGTGCAAATGGGCAAATACGCCAAGGGCATGCGCTTTGCTGAGATCCAGAATTTGATCACCGATCGCAACACCGAGACGAAAATGCTCATGCGTACCTAGACGGCGAAACACGCCATATGGCAAATTTTGCACAGGAAAATCTGTACTGCCAGTATTGGCAGAAGTGACCCAGCTGCGCAGTGCGGCATCGTGGGTTTCATTGAGGGTGATCGCCATTATCTTTGCTCCGGATTAAAATTTTTCTTGATGCCTTGCCAGCATTGATAATACTCCGACTGCAGTTGCGGTGATTCCATCGCGGCGCGCGTAGGCTTGAGAATATTGCAGGACTCAATCATGAAGGCCATGGTGTCGTCGATTTTTTGCGGCGTGCTGGTGTCGATCTTGCTGGCTTTTTCAAAGGTCGGCGCATCCGGGCCATGCCCGCTCATGCAGTTGTGCAGGCTGGCACCACCTGGGCGGAATCCGCCCGATTTGGCATCGTATTCACCGTGGATCAGGCCCATGAATTCGCTGGCGATATTGCGGTGGAACCAGGGCGGACGGAAAGTGTTTTCCGCGGCCAGCCAACGCGGCGGGAAGATCACGAAATCGATGGTATCGACACCAGGCGCACAGCTAGGCGATTGCAACACCAAAAAGATCGACGGATCAGGATGATCGTAGCTGATCGAGCCTATGGTATTGAAGTGGCGTAGATCGTATTTGTAGGGTGCAAAATTGCCATGCCAGGCCACCACATCGAGTGGAGAATGGCCTATCTTGGCACGCCACATATTCCCGCTAAATTTGGCGATGAGTTCAAACTCGCCTTCGCGCTCTTCGTACCAGGCATGGGGAATCTGGAAGTCACGCGGGTTCGCTAAACCATTTGAGCCAATCACGCCCAGGTCAGGGAGTTTCAGCATGGCGCCAAAGTTTTCGCAGACATAGCCGCGTGCCACGCCATCCGGCAAGGTCACTTGAAAACGGATACCGCGCGGGATCACCGCGATCTCTTGCGGCTCGATATTGAGCAAGCCAAGCTCGGTTTTGATATGCAGACGCCCTTGTTGCGGGATGATCAGCAATTCGGCATCGGCGTTGTAAAAAAATCTGTCGCTCATGTCGCTGTTGGCGGCGTACAAATGGATCGCACAGCCATTTAATGCATCGGCCGAACCATTGCCCGCCATGGTCAGCCAGCTATCGATAAAATCCATTTGTTCTGTCGCCTCATCGGCCGCCTTCGGCAAGGGCAACGGGTCCCAGCGCAACTGATTCGGTGAGGATGGCACTTCATCAAACTGATTGGTCATGCCACGGTTACCAATTTGCACAAAAGGCTGATGCATCGCGGCCGGTCGTATACGGTACATCCAGCTGCGGCGATTGGCGTGGCGCGGGGCGGTAAACGCGGTGCCGGAAATTTGCTCGGCATACAGACCATAGGCGCATTGCTGCGGCGAATTCTGGCTCGCAGGCAAGGCGCCAGGCAAGGCCTCAGTCGCGAATTCATTCGAGAAACCGGTCTGGTAGCGCAGGGTGTCAGTTGTATTCATCTTGCTTTCCTGTAGTGTGAATGCTTGTGCAATACGGTTTTAGCTCCTTCCCCCGGGCAGGGGGAAGGTTGGGATGGGGGTCGAACGGTTAAAGTTAAAACTGTCTTTATTTCGACCGCCACACCCCCATCCTAGCCTTCCCCATCAAAAGGGGAAGGAATAGCTCTCGGCCATTTCAACCCTCATGTGATCCTGATGCGATAGTGAGCTATGCAAACACTAATATAGTGCAATGATCGGTCTTTTGCGATATAAATACAAAAATGTAGTCCATTGATTTGGTGAATAAAGGGTGAAAAATGCTGGAGCCTAAGGATATAGACCTGAACTTGCTGGTGGTGTTTCAGGAAGTGTTTCAGGAGAGACAAATTTCCTCTGTGGCAAAAAAACTGGGTTTGTCGCAACCGGCGGTCAGCAATGCGCTGGCACGCCTGCGCAAGAGTTTTGACGATGAGCTTTTCGTGCGCACTGCGCAAGGCATGCAGCCGACGCCGCTGGCGCAGCAATTGGCCGAACCGATCGCCAGCGCGTTGGGCAACATCACACGCGCCCTGAATCAGCAGGAGGTATTTGATGCGGCCAGCAGCAAACGCCATTTCATCATCGCCATGACCGACGTAGGTGAGGTGTATTTCATGCCGCGCCTGATCGAACAATGCGGCAGGCTGGCGCCGCAGATACAGCTATCGACAGTGCGTGCCAGCAGCATCGATATCAAAGCCGAAATGGAAACCGGCAGGGTGGATTTAGCGATAGGAGCTTTTGATGAAATTTCGGGCGCACTATATCAGCGTCGCTTGTTCAAACAAAATTATGTCTGCATGTTCAGGCTCGGGCATCCAACCGCAGGGGCGACCATGAGCGCGAAGGATTTTCTGGCGGCACAACACCTGATCGTTGCCTCGATGGAAAGCCCTTACGATAAAATCAATCAAAGCCTGGAAAAAGCAGGAATCAAGGCCAGTGCGCATTTCACGGTGCCGCATTTTGTCGCCGTGCCTTACATCATCAGCAGCACCGATCTGCTGGTGACGGTGCCGCAAAAACTCGCCGAAAGCGCAGCCGCACCATTCAAATTACAGTACGTCAAGCCGCCCATGCGCCTGCCTGCGCTACAGACCAACGTATTCTGGCACCGGCGCTTCAATCAGGATGAAGGCAACCAGTGGTTGCGTAATTTGATCGCGCAGCAGTTTTCCGAGAGTTAAGCCAGATGCCATGAAAAAACTTCACGCAAAGTCTGAATCCTTTTCTTCCATCACTGTTTGCTTTTGCTCTACACTCAAAATATCTAAATTCAAATAACGGAGCCGCCATGCCCATCATCACCTGCGTCGAAGATCTGCGCTTACTCGCCAAAAAACGTGTGCCCAAGGCGTTTTATGATTATGCCGACAGCGGTTCGTATACCGAGAGCACCTATCGTGCCAATACGGATGATCTGGCGGCGATCAAGTTGCGCCAGCGGGTGGCCATCAACGTTGACAACCGTTCTACCCGTACCACCATGATCGGACAAGATGTAACGATGCCGGTGGCGATTGCACCGACTGGTTTGACCGGCATGCAATGGGCGAATGGCGAGATGCTCGGCGCGATCGCTGCCGAGAAATTTGGTGTGCCGTTTACCTTATCGACCATGAGCATTTGCTCAATAGAAGATGTCGCCAGTGTCACCACCCAGCCGT
>JAZJYB010000095.1:9648-10644 GCA_040390685.1 Pseudomonadota bacterium
CGCGCCAAAGCGGCCAGGTGTTCGGCCTTGATGCTGACGCTGGATCTACAGATACTCGGGCAGCGTCACAAGGATATCAAGAATGGCATGTCTGTACCGCCGAAACTAACGCTCGCGAATCTCATCGATCTCGCGACAAAACCAAGTTGGGCAGTGCGCGCACTATTTGGCCGCAAAACTTTTGGCAATCTGGCAGGGCATGTCAAAGGCAGTAAAAATATTATTACCTTAAGCGAATGGACAGCGAGTCAATTTGATCCTACTTTGAATTGGGATGACGTTGCCTGGATCAAGCAGGAGTGGGGCGGCAAGCTGATCCTGAAGGGCATACTCGATGCGGAAGATGCGCGCCTGGCGGTGGCGGCCGGTGCCGATGCCATCGTGGTGAGCAACCATGGCGGCCGTCAACTCGATAGCGCCATGTCGTCGATCCAGGCATTGCCAGCGATCGTCGAGGCGGTCGGGCATCAAACTGAAGTCTGGTTTGACGGCGGCATACGCACCGGGCAAGATATTTTGAAGGCCACGGCTTTGGGTGCCAAAGGCAGCCTGGTCGGCCGTGCGTTCCTATATGGTTTGGGTGCGATGGGCGAGGCTGGCGTTAGCAAGTTGCTGGATATTTTGCACAAGGAACTTGATGTCAGTATGGCTTTGACTGGTGCAAAAAATATTCGTGAAGTGGGACTGCATAACCTAGTGCGATAATCTGTGTCATCTATAAATTCAGTTCTCGGGCGCATGCCAGCGTTGCAAATCCTCGCAATACCGACGTATTGCTCCGGTTTGCGCCTTGGCCTGCATCCCGATAACTAAATTTCTAGACGACCCCGAAAATCAAAAAAATTAAGCTGCCTGGCGTTGCTCCGCTGGCTGAACCAGTTGCATATTTTCGCCATCAATCATGATCTTGCGTGGCTTGTAGACTTCGGGCACTTCGCGTATCAATTCGATATTCAGCAAGCCATTGTCGAGCTTTGCGCTGACAACTTTGACATG
>JAZJYB010000096.1:0-4943 GCA_040390685.1 Pseudomonadota bacterium
CCACCGCGACAAAGGCGAAGCCGTGGGTGACGCCGGAGGTCGCGATCGATTCGCCGTGGGTCAGCGTCCCCGGCCTGCTGACCGCGAAGTGCACCTCGAACGACAACGCGACCGGCTATCTCGAGGTCACCGTCAACGGCAACCCCAACGACCCGCGCGTCGACGACATCGTCGGCGACATCGGCGTCGCTCCCAACGTGCTGGCGAACTGGGGGCTGCACCTGGTCGACGTCAACCTGACGATGGGCAACCTGATCGACATCGTCGGTACTGGCGGTGATGGTGCGCACACTTTTAATATTTCGACCGCCTCGATGTTTGTCACCGCGGCAGCTGGCGCACGCGTGGCCAAACATGGTGGTCGCAGCGTTTCCTCATCGTCCGGCAGTGCGGATGTGCTGGAATCGCTAGGCGTTAACATCAACTTGAAACCAGAACAAATTGCCCAATCCATCGCGCAGACCGGCATCGGTTTCATGTTTGCACCGAATCACCACGCTGCCATGAAACACGCTGCGCCGGTGCGTCGTGAACTAGGCATCCGCACGATTTTTAATATTCTTGGCCCACTGACAAATCCGGCTGCCGCGCCGAATATTTTGATGGGCGTGTTCCATCCTGATCTGGTTGGTATTCAGGTGCGTGTATTGCAACGTCTGGGCGCGCAACATGCGCTGGTAGTTTGGGGTCGCGACAACATGGATGAAGTCTCGCTAGGTGCGCCAACCATGGTCGGGGAACTGATCAATGGCGAGATCCGCGAATACGATATTCATCCGGAAGACTTCGGCTTGCAAATGGTCTCGAACCGCAACCTCAAGGTATCCGGCGCGGAAGAATCCAAGGCAAAAATTCTGGAAGTCATGAACAATGTGGCCGGTGCCGCAACTGACATCGTCAGCCTGAATGCCGGTGCAGCACTGTATGGTGCGGGGATTGCAGACTCGATTGCCAATGGAGTTAAAAAAGCGCAGGAAGCCATCGCCTCCGGCGCCGCCCTGGCCAAGCTGCATCAATTGGTCCAAGTGACCCAGCAATTAGGGAAATAAGCGATGTCCGACATACTGAAAAAAATCCTAGCCGTCAAAAAGGACGAGGTCGCTGCGGCCAAAAAATATCAAGCCTACAGCAGCCTGCGTGCGGAAGTTGAAAGCGATAAACAAGCGCGTGCTGACATCCGCAATTTCGAGGCTAGCTTGCGCGGCAAGATTGCGGCAGGTCATCCCGCTGTGATCGCAGAAATCAAAAAAGCCTCACCCTCCAAAGGCGTCATCCGGGCAGATTTCCGCCCCGCCGATATCGCTTTAAGTTACGAGCAGCATGGTGCAGCTTGCCTGTCCGTACTGACCGACGTGCAGTTCTTCCAGGGTGCGCCAGAGTATTTGCAACAAGCCCGCGCGGCATGCCAGATACCGGCACTACGCAAAGATTTCATGATTGATCCTTACAAGATCTATCAAGCGCGCAGCTGGGGCGCCGATGCGATTTTGCTGATCGTCGCGGCACTTGATCATGGCCTGATGGCCGAACTGGAAGCCTGCGCGCACGAGCTGGGCATGGGCGTGTTAGTTGAAGTGCATAACGCCGAAGAACTCGATGCCGCATTGAGATTAAAAACTGCGCTGCTAGGCATCAACAACCGCAACCTGCGAACGTTCGAAGTGACTCTGGATACCACGTTGGGCCTGTTGCCTCGGCTCTCTTCAGACAAACTAGTGATTACCGAATCGGGGATTATGGGTACCGATGATGTCAAGCGCATGCGCGATGCGAACGTGCATGGCTTCCTTGTTGGCGAGGCGTTCATGCGCGCTGAAAATCCTGGTGTGGAATTGGAAAAATTGTTTTTTGCTTGATTGACTGACTTTATAGCACTGGTTCGCGATCTCAAATAAACGAATGCAGATTATGCGTGTGCGGCTGTTCACGCTCCCTCATCCTCGGTCCTTCTCCCGCTAGCGGGAGAAGGAGACCAGCGAAAACTTAAGATTTTCGTACACGCTTAGACGACACCAGCGACGGTCGCACCCCAACCAATGCCGCCTTTGATTTCTCCAACAAACTCAAGCTAAACGCCGGCACATCATCGGCCTGCAATTTAGCTTCTACTGTTAGCAATTCATCGCGCCTAAATGCATGAATCAGCACCGTCTCACCAACACGGTAACGTGCCAGCGCGGCATTCAAGCCATCCGCCGCGTCGGCAGCCGTTACACGCAAACCATTGATCGCCATCAATACATCACCAGCTGACAAACCTGCCCTATGCGCCGCACGGTTCTCAAATACATTCGCCAATTTGCAGTCAGCGCCATCTTTAACCACACGTACACCCAAGGCTGATTTAGCGGTCTTGCGCTCATCGTTTATACCAACACCGAAATCGGAATACAGAGACGCAAGTGGCACATCATCAGTGCCGCGCACATATTTATCCATGAAACGCTTGGTCTTTACACCGGTGCTTTGCTCTATTATTGCCTCAATCTCGTCTTCGCCCAGCCCTTGCTGCTGGCCGTTCAAGGCTTTCTGATAAAAGTCGCGGCCGTACTTTTGCCATAGCGCTCGCATAACATCGTCCAGCGATTTTTTGCCTGCTGTTTCTGCGCGTATCGTCAAATCCAGCACCAATCCGACTAATGAACCTTTGGTGTAATAGCTGACGATGGCGTTCGGTGAATTCTCATCCTGTCGGTAATATTTGGTCCAAGCATCGAAGCTCGATTCGGCTACGCTTTGCTTGCTGCGGCCAGTACCGCGCTGTACTGCGTTGATTGTCTTGCCCAGTAATTTAAAATAAGCAGGCTCATCGATTACGCCGGCGCGTACCAACATCAGGTCATCGTAGTAACTGGTGAAGCCTTCAAACAGCCAGAGCAAGCTGGTGTAGTTTTCCTGGCTTAAATCGTAGCTGGCAAAGACCGCAGGTTTAATGCGCTTCACGTTCCAGGTATGGAAATATTCGTGACTGCATAAACTAAGGAAATCTCGATAGCCGTCACTCATCTCGGCCTGATGCTTCAGCGGTAGTTCGTTGCGATTGCAGAGCAAGGCGGTTGAGGCACGATGTTCCAGCCCGCCATGACCGTCACCGACCACCATCGTCATGAAGACATAGCGGCTCATCGGCGCACGCTTGCTGCGTGGCTCGAAAAACGCGATTTGCGTTTCGCAGATTTTTTTTACATCCGCAACAATGCGATCCAGATCCATATTCGGCACGCGCCCGGTCACCACGAAATCATGTGCAACGCCGTGTGCCTCAAATGTCGCCAACGCAAAGTTGCCCATCTCAACTGGATGATCGATCAGTTCATCGTAATTTGTCGCAATATAACTACCGAATCCGTAGCGTTTGGCTTTGAGTTCTGGCAGTGACGTGGCGACACGCCAGCTCTTGCAAGCGACGTCGAGCGGGCGCTGAATATCGACGACATGCGCGGCCATTTCTTGTCCCTGCACTTGCAAATACACGCTGGTGCCGTTGAAAAAACCATGGCTCTGATCCAGATGGGCGGTGCGCACGGAGAGATCCCAAGCATACACTTCATACTCTATGGTCAGTGCGCCACTACATGGCGCGGCTTGCCAACTTTGCTTATCCGTTTTCTTGAGTGCGATTTTTTTACCGGAACACTGAGCATTAATACGGATGATGTTGCGGGAAAATTCACGCACCATGTAGCTGCCGGGTATCCATGCAGGCAATGAAAGTTTCTGCCCTGCTGCATCAGGTTTAGCAATTTGCACCGTCACTAAAAACAAATGCCCGGCCAAATCTTTCGGGCATATCGTGTAATGAATTGGCGGTGTTGTCGAATTGATGATTTGCGGCGCTACTTTGTTTTTGGCGACATTATTCATACTATGATTTCCTGCTGAATTTTAAGCGCGCACGTTGGCTGCGACGAAGGTAAGTGCCAATGCTGTGACGACGGTGCAGGTTAAGCGATAACGTAACACCAGAAACCAACCAGGCAAGGCGTAGCGTGAGTACAGGCGTTTATCAACTTGATAGGCGACTACAAAACCCAGAATTTGCACAAAAAACCCAACACCCACATTAATCAACGAGCACCAGGCAAGAATAGTCGGAATCACGCCCCATAATAAAGACTGCCTGATTTCGCCAGCAGGACGATCGTGTGACATTAGCGCCACGCCCCAGTGCAAGCCACCTAAGAATGACAATATTGCGATGCCATATAAAAGCTGCCCTTTGATGAAATAACCGAGCCACCCGGGTTCAACTAACCAACATACCAAGGTGATTAAAATAAAGGGGATCAAGCCAGAAAAACCGAGTTTGTTGGCGAGTTGTTGGTCAAGAGTGTTCATATTATTAGGTAAACGAAGATGGCGAGCAGCCACATTGAAACAATTTCAAAGACAGTATTTTAGAAGGAAATAGACGAATTAGATAGTTGTACCGCACGCATTGATGGCAATTGCATTCAATATTCGTCCTGATGAATCTTGAAAAAAATACTGCCATCATCAAACGCTGGCGAACTATATCGCACCGACGCCATGGAAGCCTTAGGCCAGGTCTTCTGGAAAATCGATGTCCCTTAAAATCCCTGCATCGTTCAGCGCGACTTCGGTAACGGGGAAAATTTTAAGTAAACCACGGGCGCCCTGATCACCTGTTAATGCCAGCAATTGCGGTAAATATTGCCGTGAAAACCCCACCGGATTGCCGCGGTTGCCTTGATACGTTGGCACTGCAATTCCCGCACCATTATTTAAGGCTAGGACGATGGCAGCTATGCTTTCGGCCTGCACAAAGGGCATGTCTGCCAGGGCGATGACCCAACCAGCAGAGTCAGCTGACGAACGCTGCAGAGCATGCACTAGCGAATTCGCCATGCCATTTTGTGCATCCGGGCAAATAGTAATTTCACAGCCAGCTGACTGCAACAACGCTGCCAGTGAATTGGCGT
>JAZJYB010000096.1:4953-7295 GCA_040390685.1 Pseudomonadota bacterium
AGAGTCCTGGGTAAAACTGACAACAGGTTTTTCGCACTGCTGCCAGCTATCGTCATGCCGGAAGGAAGTAGCTGCAATAACTTGTTCAGATTGCCGCTTGCGTCGAAACGCTTGCCCTGACCTGCTGCAAGGAGTATCCCTTGCCAAGGCTGAGCGTTGTTCATCCTGGGAATAGAAGATCTGCTAAATTTTATTTAATCGAAGCCCATTTAGCTTCAAGTGTTTTCACTTCCACCGCACCAGGCAAGCGCGTGCCGTCAGTAAAGAAAATCGTAGGCGTACCAGTGATGCGGAATTTTTGACCCAATGCGGATATTTTCTCATTCGGATTCGCGCAATTCGGTGCAGCGGTTGCCGCCACTTTTCCATTGATCATCCAATCATCCCAAGCCTTATTTTTATCCACTGAACACCAGATGTTTTTAGACTTCACGGCAGAATCTTCAGTCAGGATGTTATACATAAAAGTGTAGACAGTGATGTTATCCATACCCTGCAAAGTCTTGCGGAAACGCTTGCAGTAACCGCAATTCGGGTCTTCAAAAATTGCGATGACGCGCTTACCGTCGCCCTTCACCATCTTTAAAGCAGAATCAAAAGGCAAATCGGAAAATTTGATTTTACTCAAATCATCAATACGCGCCTTTGTATAGTTGGTTTGATTTTGCGCATCGATTACATTGCCGACGAAGATATATTGCGCCTTTTCATCTGTGTACAAAATTTCGCTACCGATGCGCACTTCATACAAACCGCCATAAGGAGTCTTGGTGACAGAATCGACTTTCACACCTTCGCCCAATCGTGGCTCGATCATTTTTTTAATCGCTGCTTCCTGGGGCGTCTGTGCAGAGACATAAACGCTCAACATCGATAACATTATTACTAAAATGCTCTTCAATTTCATTTCATTTCCAATAGTTAATGATGAATTCATTTGCCCATTGCATGTGCAATGAGCTTTCGTTTTAAGACAGGCAGACGGTTGAGTAAGTTCAATCCAACATTTCTAGCCGCCCGTACTGGCTCCAGATCGCTGGCAAACAAGCGCGCCAGGCCATCGGTAGTCAGCTGCATCATCGCCACTTCTTCCCGCCGCGCACGGCGATAACGATTTAGCACGCGTTGGTCACCACAATCCCTGTGCGCCTCCCGGTCATTGACTTGCGCAAGCAAGCAAGTCACGTCGGCAAATCCGAGATTCATGCCATGCCCAGCCAATGGATGCACAACATGCGCCGCATCACCGATCAGCGCTACCCGCGGCGCAATATTGCTATGCGGCCGTAGCAACTGCAATGGAAAGGCCTTGATCTCTTCAGGTTGCAAAGGCGTCAAGGCACCCAAGGCATCGGCGCAATAAACGGATAGTCTATCGGCCAACGCGGATAATGGCTGACGCAACAATTCTTGCGCCAAGGCGTCTGGCGCTGACCAGACCAAGGACACGCGCTGACCAGGCAAAGGCAGCAAAGCAATAATCCCTAATTCTTCGACAAACCACTGATGTGCGATACCCCGATGCGGCTTTTCACAAGAAAAATTAGTCACCACGCCACGCTGGCCATACGACCGATAATCAATACCGATATCGCACTGGCCACGCAACCAGGATTGCGCACCATCGGCACCAATCACCAATGAAGCAGACAAAACATCGCCATTCCCAAGAGTGATTGAGGCCTCTTGTTCATTCACTTGAAAAGCTTTTGCCTGGCCTGTTATTTGCTGTACATTGCGAGCAAACTTCAAGGCAGTATCGAGAGCATGATTTAAATTTCTATCTTCAACGATCCAGGCCAACTCTTCAATATGTGCGCCATATGCGTCAAAATCCAGACTCCCGCCGCCAGCCTGGGTATTACCATCAACCACATGCATCGCATCCACCTCGGCCACCCGCGCAAGATCGAGCGCATCCCACACCTTGAGCGAGCTAAGTAAATCGTGCGCCACATGATTCAATGCAAAAACCCGCACGTCCCAATGCTCTGCGACTGGCATAGCAGGCACAACAACTGGCGCAGCCGCACTTAAGATGCAAACCCGCAAACCCGCCTGAGAAAATCCCAAGGCAGCCGCCTTGCCAACGGCACCATTACCAACAATGCAAACATCACTGTGAACCATCTGTGTAGTCATCAAATCAACATCGAAAAATTAGAATAGCGCCATTATACGGTAGCAGCAAGACCCAGAGTTTAGACGCTATTTGCCATGAAACCTGCCGTTTTCCACATGAAAAATGACAAAACATTTGCAATTCACCGGATGTGTCGCTATAATCTTTCGTCTTGGCCTGGTAGCTCAGTCGGTAGAGCAGAGGATTGAAAATCCTTGTG
>JAZJYB010000097.1:0-2700 GCA_040390685.1 Pseudomonadota bacterium
TGGCAATGAAGCCGGTCATTTCTGTCGTTGGCAGCGCCAACATGGATCTGGTGTTCCGCACGCCACGCATGCCGCTGATAGGCGAGACCATAGCCGGTGGCGAGTTTCACCAAATCCCTGGTGGCAAAGGTGCGAACCAGGCCGTAGCCGCGGCAAGGCAAGGCGCGACGGTGAACTTTATCGGCCGGGTCGGCGACGATGCCTTCGGTACGCGACTGCGGGCATGCCTGGTGGCCGATGCGATCGACGTCAACGAGCTGGCAAACACGCCACAAACGGCGACTGGCGTGGCCGGCATTATTGTCGATGCCAGCGGGCGCAATTGCATCGTGCTGGCACCGGGCGCGAATGAGCGTTTATCTATCCCCGACATCGAGCACGCCGCGCAAGCAATTCGCGACAGCAAACTGCTGGTGTGCCAGTTAGAAACCCCCATAGAGACCGTGACATCAGCGATAGGCCTGGCGCACGCATGTAAGGTCGGCGTCATCCTGAATCCTGCGCCGGCCAGAGAATTAACGGATAGCCTGCTGCAACAAGTCAATTATTTGATCGTGAATGAAGTCGAGGCCGAGCAATTAAGCGGTATCGCAGTCACTGACGCTGCCAGTGCGCAACTCGCAACAAGCAAGTTACTGGCACGCGGTGTCGGCGCAGTCTTGCTGACCATGGGCGAGCACGGTGTCTTCATCGCAGGTCATGGCACAGCAAAAATGATTCCTGGTATTACGGTAGAGGTAGTCGATACGACGGCGGCCGGCGATACTTTTGTCGGTGCCTTTGCGGTCGGCATTGCGAATGGCCTGTCATTTGAAGCGGCCAGCGTTGAAGCGCAATATGCCGCTGCATTAACGGTAACCCGGCTTGGCGCGCAAACATCAATACCGCATCGGCAGGAAGTGCTGGCGTTTATGGCGCGCTAAGACAAGCTGATTTAGCCTAAGTTACTCTTGGATTTATTAGACATATAAGATCGGGATTTTTACCATGCTCAGGATATCAGTTGGCGTCTTTCTCGCGCATGCATTAATCGTTACCCATAAGTTCGACATTGCCGAATCAAATTCCTTCCCCTTCTGAGGGGGAAGGCTAGGATGGGGGTGTGGCGGTCAAAATGAAAACAAGGATAATTTTGACCGTTCGACCCCCATCCCAACCTTCCCCCTGCCTGTGGGAAGGAGCGAAAAGGCAAGCGCAGCTACAGCGCCAAGACTTATGGGTAAGGATTAGCGCGCAGGCGAGAATGACGAAAATTCCATTCGCCTGAGTTTTGTAGCCAATCAAGTATAAGATTGTTGCGTTGGTGAAGAAGTGATGAGATTTCTTAAATAAGAGAACTAAAACTATGATGAATATTAAGAACAAGCTAACACTGATGAGCTTTCTCCAATTTTTTGTTTGGGGAGCTTGGTTAATCACTGTGGGAAATTATTGGTTCGCCACCAAACAATGGAGCGGCGCCGAATTTGGTGCGATTTTTTCCACCCTGGGGCTATCCTCTATCCTGATGCCAGCATTGACGGGAATTATCGCCGACCGCTGGGTCAGCGCAGAAAAGCTCTACGGCATCTTGCATATACTCAGTGCCTTGGCCATCAGTTACATCCCTCAAGTTGACAATCCGACGACATTTTATTGGGTGATTTTTGCAGCCATGCTGTGTTATATGCCGACGATTTCCTTATCAAATTCGGTGGCCTACAATATCTTAAAAAACAATGCCTATGATGTCGTTAAAGTGTTCCCGCCGATCCGGGTTTGGGGCACGATAGGTTTTATAGTCGCGATGTGGCTGGTCAATTTATCTGGCAATAAAGCGTCCGCCAACATGTTTTACATCTCTGCTATTTCAGGCGTTCTTTTGGGTCTATATTCTTTTACCTTGCCAAAATGCCCACCACAAAAACTCATTGACCCGAATGCGCCGCTGAGCAAAAAACTCGGCCTGGATGCGTTCAGATTATTTGGCACTTATAAGATGGCCTTGTTTTTTATATTTTCCATGTTCCTGGGCGCGGCTTTACAGCTCACCAATATGTATGGCGACGTGTTCCTGTCTGAATTTGGTAAAGTGCCAGAATATGCCAACAGTATCATCGTCACAAAATCGACCATCATTATGTCGATTTCGCAAATTTCTGAAACCCTGTTCATCCTGGCTATTCCTTTTGTCTTGAAACGCTTCGGCATCAAGCAAGTCATGCTCATTTCTATGTTCGCCTGGGTCTTGCGTTTTGGCTGGTTCGCGTACGGCAATCCGGCCGATGGTCTGTGGATGATCATCATGTCTTGCATCGTGTACGGCATGGCGTTTGATTTTTTCAATATCTCGGGCTCCCTGTTTATCGAGACTTCAACCGATTCCAAAATCCGCTCCAGCGCGCAAGGCCTATTCATGATGATGTCGAATGGTTTCGGCGCCTTCTTTGGCGGTATCGTCAGCGGACAAGTGATCGACCACTTCTTTACCCACGATGGCGTAAGAGATTGGCACAACATCTGGCTGTCATTTGCCGCTTACGCCTTAGTTATCGCTATCGCTTTTGCCGTCATGTTCAAACACAAGCACATGCCTGAAGAAGCGGCAACAATGGCGCAAGCAACTCATTAAGAATATTTACAGACCGCGCTTGCTTGATGTGCGGTTTTTTACGGAGAAAATAATGCAAACCAAACATAAAGTAATTTTTGATACCGACC
>JAZJYB010000098.1:0-7160 GCA_040390685.1 Pseudomonadota bacterium
TTTGCTTCGATTTCGGCAAAATACGTTGCGCAGCACCGGCTTCATCGATGACATCAATCGCCTTGTCCGGCAAATGGCGGTCATTGATAAAACGTGCCGACAATTCAGCCGCGGTAGTTAAGGCAGAAGCAGAATATTTGACATTATGATGCTCTTCAAACTTAGCCTTCAAGCCGCGCAGAATTTGCACTGTTTGCTCTATCGTGGGTTCGTTGACATCGATTTTCTGGAAGCGACGTGCCAAAGCGTGATCTTTTTCAAACACACCACGGTACTCCGTATAGGTTGTCGCTCCTATGCATTTAAGCTGGCCATTCGATAAGGCAGGCTTCAAGAGATTAGACGCGTCCAGTGTGCCGCCAGAAGCAGATCCTGCACCAATAATGGTATGAATTTCATCGATGAATAAAATACCATCTGGCATATCTTTCAATTGCTTCAAAACACCCTTCAAACGCAACTCAAAATCACCACGATATTTTGTCCCGGCCAACAAGGCTCCCATATCCAAAGAATAGACGATCGCTTTTTGTAAAATATCGGGCACATCATTTTGCGTGATACGCCATGCAAGACCTTCAGCGATTGCAGTCTTACCGACTCCAGCTTCACCCACCAGCAAGGGATTGTTTTTGCGGCGACGACAGAGAATTTGTATCACGCGTTCCACTTCGCTATCACGACCAATCAGCGGATCTATCCGGCCTTCGGCGGCAGCTTTATTCAGGTTTTGCGTGAACTGATCAAGCGGACTTTCTTTAGACTGACCTTCTGACTGTGGATCTTCTGCACCTTCAGGCGACTTTTGTGGTTCAGTCAGGTTATCTTTGCGCACGCCATGCGAAATAAAGTTAACTACATCAAGGCGAGTAACGCCTTGTTGATGCAGGTAATACACCGCATGCGAATCTTTCTCGCCAAAAATAGCGACTAGTACATTCGCACCAGTGACTTCTTTTTTCCCGTTGGAAGCTGATTGAACATGCATAATGGCACGCTGAATAACCCGCTGAAAACCAAGCGTAGGCTGAGTATCAACCTCGCCCGTGCCGGGCACCGTAGGAGTATTATCGGTAATGAAGTTGGCAAGCGTCTTACGCAGATCTTCAATATTGACCGCACAAGCGCGCATCACCTCAGCGGCGGATGGATTATCCAGCAAAGCCAATAAGAGATGCTCTACTGTGATGAATTCATAACGTGCCTGTCTGGCTTCAACAAAGGCCATATGCAGACTTACTTCCAATTCTTGCGCAATCATACTTCCTCCATCACACATTGCAGGGGGTGCCCTGCCTTACGGGCATGCGTCATAACGAGTTCGACTTTAGTCAATGCGACATCTTTAGAATATACACCACAGATGCCTTTTCCATCTCGATGAACCTTGAGCATGATTTGCATCGCAGTCTCCCTATCCTTATTAAAATATTCCTGAATGATGGCCACAACGAATTCCATCGGTGTGTAATCATCATTAAGTAACGTCACTTGGTACATCGAAGGCGGCTTAAGCTTTTGCGCCTGCTTTTCCAGTACCGTACTGTTTTCTTGCTTAGTTCCCATACGTCTATTCTAGTACGTTGATTCAATTGAGAGGCGAAAATTAAATGAATAAAAGCGCTCTACTTCATGCGATTCTAAAATGTTACGCGCTTTCCAGTCTTTTCACAGATGGTGACTAAATCCAACACATCAAGTCTTATCATTAAGCAAAATTGCAACAATGATACAAGGACAAGCAAATTTTCTTGACTTTAGGTTTTATTCCGCCAAGAATGATATTTATTGACGTTGTTAATTATTGTTACAGTCAATATGAAGTGAGCATTTTAGGAAGACGTAGCATTGCGCTAGGATTCTTGCTTTTACGGCTCGTGTGATTAGTTTATTTTGAAAGATGCATTATGGCAACAGGTACCGTAAAGTGGTTCAATGACTCCAAAGGCTTTGGCTTTATTACTCCGGATGACGGCGGTGAGGATTTATTCGCTCACTTCTCCGCAATCCAGATGAACGGCTTCAAGACGCTAAAAGAAGGTCAAAAAGTTCAGTTCGAAGTAACGCAAGGCCCTAAGGGCAAGCAAGCTTCTAACATTCAAAATCCTTAATCTCACGATCAGATTTTGTTTTAAAAAGCCCCGCGCAAGCGGGGCTTTTTTTATCGGTTAGACACAGGCGCTCTACCTCAAAAATAATAAGTCCTTAGCCAAGCGGATGATGATTAATGAAACTGCGCCACAAAATTATCTTATTTGCTATCACACCGCTGCTAATCTCATTTGCCGGTATTGCTGTCGCAGTTTTTTATCAAACGACGGCACTCGCAAAACTGCAACGCAATACGGTTGAACAAGCCTATTTAGCCAGCAAAGAAACCGAGTTAAAACACTACGTTAAGCTAGGAACTGCTGCAATAGCACACCTTTATAACGCCAATTCGCAAGACATTCATACTCAGGAAGAGGCAAAAAAAATACTCGCCGCGCTTGATTTTGGTGACGATGGCTATTTCTACATCTACGACATGCATGGCCAAAATTTAATGCACCCGCGCCAACCAGAACTGGTAGGGAAAAATTTGTGGGGCTTAACCGATCCGCAAGGTAATTTGACGATACAGAATTTAACGGCTAAGGCGCAGCAAGGTGGTGGCGTTGTTCGCTATTTATGGGAAAAACCGTCCAGTCACAAAATAGTTGCAAAATTGGGATATGTGGTTCCACTCGAACGCTGGGGTTGGATGCTAGGCACCGGCATTTATCTCGACGATGTTGATACTGCATTAAATAAAATTGATATTCAAGTTACCGGGAATATCCGTAGCACTATGTTTTGGATTGCAGGTATCGCCATCACCAGCGCCTTGTTAATTGCCGTTTCCGGCCTTGCACTCAATATCACCGAATCTCGCCTGGCCGAAGCTAAGTTACAAGCATTGGCGCAAAATATTGTGCACTCCCAAGAAGAAGAAAGGGCGCGCTTATCGCGTGATTTACATGACGGCTTAAGTCAATTATTGGTCTCAATCAAATTACAGCTTGAATCCGGTTTAGCAAAACTCATTCCCCAATTAAGCACATCCGATACTTCACATCGATCCTTCAAGCGTGCTGGTGATCAACTCAATGATGCACTGAATGAGGTACGCAGAATTTCTCACGACTTGCGCCCGGCGATGTTAGATGATCTCGGCTTGGCTGCCGCGATAAAACATCTGGCTGAAGAATTCGAAAATGCATCAAATCTTCCAACAATATTTACCTCAGACGGTAAGCTAAATGGCCTGACGGATGGAAGCAACACCGTACTATTCAGAATCGCGCAGGAAGCATTAACGAATATCCATAAACATGCATTGAATGCGACTCAAGTTGAGATAAATTTATCCGGCGATATGCACTTCGTTACACTAAAAGTATCCGACAATGGCGCCGGATTTGATACTGAATTGGTAGAAAATCACCCAAAGCGCGGCATAGGTCTAAGCAATATGCGCGAACGCCTTGCAGCAGTTAATGGACAATTAGAGTTACACTCCGATAGCCACGGCACGCTAGTCATTGCCCGAGTCTCAAGCAATAATTCGAACATAAATTTATCATGACCGAAAAAACCAATATCAACTTACTCATAGTCGACGATCACCCTTTGGTCAGGGATGGGCTTAGAGCGCGACTGGAATCCATTTCTCACTTCAATATACTGGGCGAAGCAGGCAATGCAGAAGATGCGCTACAAGTGCTTGCGAGCTCGCCCATAAACCTCATTCTGATGGACATTAATCTTGGCGCCAGTAGTGGAATTAACTTGACCGCACGCGTCTGCAAAGAATATCCGCAGGTTGCCGTCATCATGTTGTCAATGCATGAAAAAAATGAATACGTGACTCAGGCGGTCCAAGCCGGCGCACGCGGTTACGTCTTGAAAGATGCACCGGCGGAAGAAATTATTAATGCGATTGAAACCGTTGCCAATGGCGGAAACTATTTCAGCTCGGAACTAAAAATCCGCCCTGCTGCCGCGACACCGGTTCAAGTATTAACCCAGCGAGAGCAATGCATACTGAAAAGTATAGCCACGGGAAAATCAAACAAGCATATTGCACGGGAACTTGATCTTAGTGTCCGCACAGTTGAAACGCACAGGCTAAATATCAAACGGAAACTGAATATTGAAGGACAAGCTGATCTGATTCGCTACGCGCTAAATCAACTGAGCTTGTAATTTTAAAATACAGAAAAAAAAGCCGACTCTGTGTCGGCTTTTTCTATGCTAGAGCAAAAACAAAAACGTCCTTGCAATAAATAATTTACATATTTTCGATCATGACGTCGCCAAAACCTGAGCAAGACACTTGAGTCGCGCCTTCCATCAGACGTGCGAAATCGTAAGTGACTTTTTTCACGGTGATGGCTTTTTCTGTCGCAGAAATCAACAGGTCAGCCGCTTCCAACCAGCCCATGTGACGCAACATCATTTCTGCCGACAAGATCAATGAACCTGGGTTCACATAATCCTTACCTGCATATTTAGGTGCAGTACCGTGCGTTGCTTCAAACATCGCGATGGAATCAGACAGATTCGCACCAGGAGCGATACCAATACCGCCGACCTGCGCTGCCAAGGCATCAGATATATAATCACCATTCAAATTCAAGGTAGCGATCACGCTGTATTCAGCTGGGCGCAACAGGATTTGCTGCAAGAATGCATCGGCGATCGAATCCTTGACGATAATATCTTTACCAGTCTTTGGATTTTTAAATTTGCACCATGGGCCACCATCGATCATTTCAGCGCCGAATTCTTTTTGTGCCAAAGCATATGCCCAATCACGGAAGCCACCTTCGGTGTACTTCATGATGTTACCTTTGTGAACGATAGTCACAGATGGCTTGTCATTATCGATTGCATACTGAATCGCTTTGCGTACCAGACGCTCAGTACCTTCGATAGAGACTGGCTTGATACCAATACCGGAAGTTTCAGGGAAACGGATTTTTGTTACGCCCATTTCATCTTTCAGGAACTTGATCAGCTTCTTGACTTGCTCTGAACCTTGAGCGAACTCGATACCAGCATAGATATCTTCCGAATTTTCACGGAAGATCACCATATCTGTTTTGTGTGGCTCACGCACTGGTGAAGGTACACCTTTGAAGTAACGCACTGGGCGCAGGCAGACATACAGATCAAGCTCTTGACGCAAAGCCACGTTCAGCGAACGGATACCGCCACCGACTGGTGTCGTCAATGGGCCCTTGATCGATACGACGTAGTCTTTTAAAACCTTTAAGGTTTCTTCTGGCAGCCAAACATCTGGGCCGTAAACTTTAGTCGATTTTTCACCGGCATAGATTTCCATCCAGCTAATCTTGCGCTTACCCGCGTAGGCTTTAGCGACAGCAGCATCAACCACTTTAATCATAACCGGGCTAATATCGACACCAGTACCATCACCTTCGATATAAGGAATAATAGGGTTATCTGGCACATTTAGTGAGTAATCAGAATTGACGGTAATTTTCTTACCTTCGGCAGGAACTTTAATATGTTGATACATCGTTTTCTCCGTAGATTCGTGCTATCAAGCGGCTTGCGCTTTTCTCGTTACATGTCTTAATGCGCTTTTTAGAATAAACTCTTCTATAAGACAGAAGACTACCATTTCGTATTATGCACGAGTATTTTACTAGATGCCATAATTTTGCGACACTAGCATCTCTTATGATCGTATAGACATTTATCCATGAAATTGATCTTACTCAACAAACCCTACGATGTGATGTGCCAATTCTCGGCACATGCGACACGCCCAACCTTGGCAAAATATATCAATATTCCCAATATCTACCCGGCTGGGCGCCTTGACGCAGATAGTGAAGGCTTAATTTTATTGACTGACGACGGTCAGTTGCAACACAACATTAGCCATCCAGATCATAAACAAACTAAAACCTATCTGGTACAGGTAGAAGGTATCCCATCATCGGAGCAATTAAAAAAACTCTCAGAACCCATCGATCTTGGTGACTTCGTTACGCAAAAATGTGTAGTAAAACACATAGTAGCGCCTGATTGGCTATGGTTGCGAGACCCACCGATACGCCAACGCGCTGAAATTCCAACCAGTTGGCTATGTATTATTCTCGCAGAAGGAAAAAATCGTCAGGTCAGACGCATGACGGCAAAAGTCGGCTTGCCAACGCTGCGATTGATACGCAGCGCCATTAGCAATTTTTCGCTGGCTTCACACCCACTGTTGCCAGGTGAATGGATGGAAGTTCATCTATAGTCACAAATAAATTTGCAAGCAGAAATGCAAAAAACCGCAATGAAAATTGCGGTTTTTTAATCTACAAGCTTGCTAGCATCTTATCGATGCCGCATCAAAAGCGACTTATTAAGCCAATGCCTTCAAAGCGGATGACAAACGGCTCTTATGACGAGCTGCTTTGTTCTTGTGAATAATTTTCTTATCAGCGATACGATCTATCGTTGAAACAGAATTTTGGTAGATCACTGCAGCAGCAGCTTTATCACCGGCTTCGATTGCTTTACGAACAGCTTTGATTGCTGTGCGCAGAGTCGAACGTTGACTAGAGTTGTGTGCATTTTGTTTAACTGCTTGACGAGCACGTTTGCGTGCTTGTGCGGTATTTGCCATGAGATTTCCTAAACGTGGTCGAAGCGACGGGTTCAATCACAAGATTCCCACGCCGCGCAATTTCTTTACAGCTTTGCAGTATAGCCGCTTTTATTTACATTAGCAAGCAACCTACAACTTTTACAATAATCACTCAGAAAATTAGACAACATTACATTTTCGTTCATTTTAACAAACATGATTGTCGAATCCATTATTTGTCCAATTCTGTTTTGAAATTTATGCCCCTGCACCTATACAATACCGTCATTACAGGAGATCTTATGCAGTGCACGCCCATCACACTTTCTGGCCAATATGCCAATCTTGAACCTTTAACGCAAGCTCATATTGCGGATATTCAAGAGGCAGCGGCGGATGGTGAACTCTGGAAACTGTTTTTTACCTCGGTCCCCTCCCCTGAGAATACCCAGAACTGGCTCAACATCGCCCTGGAAATGCAACTGCAGCAAAAAGCCGTGCCCTTTGTCATCCGTGAAAATGCGACTGG
>JAZJYB010000098.1:7170-20818 GCA_040390685.1 Pseudomonadota bacterium
AGCGGCAGCTGCAGATGGAGAACTATGGAAACTCTTTTTTACTTCAGTGCCTACTTTTGACGGAACCCAACAATGGTTGAATCTGGCATTGGAGATGCAAGCACAAGGAAAAGCACTTCCCTTCGTCGTCAAAAATAAGGCGACAGGAAAAATCGTCGGTGCGACAAGGTACTGCAATATTGAGCAGTCGCATAAGCGTTTGGAAATTGGCTATACCTGGTATGCCAAAAGCGCGCAAAGATCTGCCATCAATACGGAATGCAAATTGCTCTTGTTAAGCCATGCATTTGAGGTGCTTGAATGTAACGCGGTAGAATTCCGTACAGACTGGTTTAATCAAAAATCACAGGCGGCTATAGAGCGTCTCGGGGCTAAACGTGATGGCGTGCTACGAAGCCATATGATATTGCCCGATGGTCGGGTGCGCGACACGGTGGTGTATAGCATCCTGAAAAATGAATGGCCAGGCGTCAAAATTAAATTGCAATATATGTTAAACAAACCGCGCTAAATAGCCCGCCCCCATATTCGTAGGAATTATTGTGCTGATAGATTTTTTCTTCACTTTGAAAGACGCAAAAATCCCCGTCTCAATCAAGGAACTACTGACCTTGCTCGAGGCGATGGACAAAGGCCTGATCGACATGTCGATGGATGATTTTTATTTTCTGTCGCGCCTCATCATGGTCAAGGACGAAGCACATTTCGACAAATTCGATCAAGCTTTTGGACTGTATTTCAAAGGCATCGATATGATCTTTGAAAAGCATCCTGAAATTCCGCTCGAATGGTTAACTAAGCGCATGCAGCGCGAATTAACTGAAGAACAAAGAGCCGCAATTGAAAAATTCGGCTATGACAAATTGATGGACCGCATGCAGGAATTACTCAAAGAACAAAAAGAACGTCATGAAGGCGGCAGTAAATGGATAGGAACTGGCGGCACCTCCCCGTTCGGCAATGGCGGGCAAAACCCGGAAGGAATACGAATTGGTGGCAAAGGTGGCAACCGGACCGCGGTCAAGGTATGGGAAGCGCGCGCCTATCGCGACTATGACACCGAACGAGAACTCGGCACACGCAATATCAAGGTGGCGCTAAGGCGTCTCCGTAAATTTGCACGTCTTGGCGCAGAAGATGAACTGGCATTGGATGCCACCATCAAAGCCACGGCCAACAATGCCGGCTTTCTCGATATCAAGATGCAGGCAGAGCGCAAGAACAACATCAAAGTACTGATGTTGTTAGACGTAGGCGGCACCATGGACGATCACATTGCGCGCACTGAAGAATTGTTTTCAGCGGCAAAAACTGAATTTAAAAATATGGAATTTTTCTATTTTCATAATTGCGTCTACGATCACCTATGGAAAAATAATCACCGGCGCCATGCAGAAAAATTCGCCACTTGGGACGTGTTGCGCAAATACACGCCGGATACCAAAGTGATTTTTGTCGGCGATGCAACGATGAGCCCCTATGAAATCCTTCAACCTGGCGGCTCTGTTGAATACAATAACGAAGAAGCTGGCGCCACATGGTTACAGCGCTTCACGTCTAGCTTTCCCAAGTTTATTTGGCTAAATCCAGAACCAGAAGGCCTGTGGCAATACCGTCAATCTGTTTCTGTCATCCGGCAAATCATGAATAACCGCATGTTTCCAGTGACGATAGAAGGTTTGGACCGCGGCATGCGCCTGTTAAGCAAATAAGCTTAACTTCGAGCACGACAATTTCACTGTACATAAAGCCAGCAATTACCGCTACAATAGGCGACTAAGCTTCGCCAATAATAATTTTGCAACAAACCACATCGAAAACTAAGTAGCAAAAATCTTAAGAATTTTTTCACCAAAAATCACGCATGGCCACTAAAAAAAACCCACTCCCATCCGACTATAGTGAATCATCGATCCGCGTCCTGAAAGGACTGGAACCGGTCAAACAAAGACCGGGCATGTACACCCGCACTGAGAATCCCCTACATATCATTCAGGAAGTTATCGACAATGCGTCTGATGAAGCCTTGGGTGGTCACTGCAAAAATATGCAGATCACGGTCAATGCTGATGGCAGCATTACAGTCGAAGATGACGGCCGCGGCATCCCGGTAGGCTTGCATCCGGAAGAACAAGTACCGACAGTAGAAATCGTCTTCACGCGCTTGCATGCGGGCGGCAAGTTCGACAAAGGTTCTGGTGGCGCTTACGCTTTTTCTGGCGGCTTGCATGGCGTTGGTGTTTCTGTCACAAATGCACTTTCCAAACGTCTCGAAATCACAGTATGGCGCGAAGCGGGTATACACAAACTGACATTTGGCGATGGTGATGTGATTGAGCCATTAAGCAGCGTTCCGCAAACGCGTGGCGACAAAAAAAATGGTACCCGCGTCACAATTTGGCCAGATCCAAAATATTTTGATTCTCCAAATATTTCACAACTAGAACTGCAACGCTTGCTGCGCTCCAAGGCGGTCTTGCTGCCTGGCGTCAAAGTCACTTTAAGCGTAGCAAAAACAGGCGAGAGCCAGACCTGGCAATACGATCAGGGCTTGCGCGGTTACTTAAGCGAATCTCTGGCGCAATCCTCGCATGCCGAACCGCTGATTCCGTTTTATGAAGGCGAGCAATTCTCCAATGGCGACAGCGATGGTTTTGCCGAAGGCGAAGGCGCATCGTGGGTTGTAGCATGGACCGAAGAAGGCGCAGTCGTACGCGAATCTTTCGTCAACCTCATTCCGACTACAGCAGGCGGCACACATGAATCCGGTTTGCGCGAAGGTTTATTTGGCGCCGTGAAGGGCTTTGTCGAGATGCATTCCTTGCTTCCTAAAGGCGTCAAGCTTTTGCCGGAAGACGTATTTGCCCGCGTCTCTTTTGTACTATCTGCCAAAGTATTAGATCCGCAATTTCAAGGACAAATCAAAGAGCGTTTGAACTCGCGCGATGCGGTTAAATTGGTGTCTAGTTTCACCAAACCACCGCTGGAACTGTGGCTCAATTCGCATGTAGATTTCGGAAAAAAACTCGCTGAACTGGTGATCAAACAAGCGCAGTCGCGTTTGCGTTCTTTACAAAAAGTCGAAAAGAAAAAATCGTCGGGCGTTGCAGTTTTGCCTGGCAAACTCACCGATTGCGAATCCAGCGACATCACGCGTAATGAACTATTTTTGGTTGAGGGCGACTCGGCTGGTGGCTCGGCCAAAATGGGTCGAGATAAAGAATTCCAGGCGATTCTTCCCTTGCGCGGCAAGGTGCTGAACTCATGGGAATCTGAACGCGATCGCCTTTTCGCCAACAACGAAATCCACGACATAGCTGTCGCCATCGGTGTCGATCCACACAGTATGAAAGACAATCCCGATCTATCGAATCTGCGCTACGGGAAAATCTGCATCCTGTCCGATGCGGACGTCGATGGTTCGCACATTCAGGTCTTGTTGCTGACACTGTTTTTCAAACATTTCCCACAGCTGATTGCACGCGGTCACATCTGCGTGGCGCGCCCTCCCCTGTTCCGTGTTGATGCGCCTGCGCGCGGAAAAAAACCTGCACAAAAAATCTACGCACTGGATCAAGGTGAATTGATTGCGATTGAAGATAAATTGCGCAAAGACGGTGTCAAGGACGGCGCCTGGGCCATCTCACGCTTCAAGGGTCTGGGTGAAATGAATGCCGTGCAATTATGGGAAACCACCATGAACCCCGATACCCGCAGGTTATTGCCGGTGGCACTGGGTGAATTTGATCAGGAATTTTCAGAGGCGCGCTTCAATATGCTGATGGGCAAAGGCGAAGCAGCAGCCCGACGTGCCTGGCTGGAAGAACACGGCAACGAAGTGGAAGCGGATATTTAGGTGGTTTTGTAGGGTAATTTGTAGGGTGGGTTAGCGCAGCGTAACCCACCGCTCGTCAGATTCCCGTTGTAATCGAACGCCCAGTGTCGGGTTACAACCCGACCTACGCAAACGTAAATGCACCACGTAACAATTTTAAAAAAATGTAAAAATTATGAGCGAACAAGCAAATTTATTTGAAGAAGCCGCCAGCGGCGGTGATGGTGGTGGCGAAACCCTGACACTCGCGAGTTTTGCCGAGCGTGCTTATCTGGACTATGCGATCTCGGTGGTCAAAGGTCGCGCCCTGCCTGATGTCTGCGACGGACAAAAACCTGTGCAACGACGCATCCTGTATTCGATGAACGAATTGGGTTTGAATTCCGCCGCCAAGCCACGTAAATCTGCCACCGTGGTCGGTGATGTACTCGGTAAATTACATCCGCATGGTGACCAATCTGTGTATGACGCGATGGTGCGCATGGCGCAAAATTTCTCGCTGCGTTATCCGCTGATTGATGGTCAGGGTAACTTCGGTTCGCGTGACGGCGACGGCGCTGCTGCGATGCGCTACACCGAAGCACGCCTGACACCTATTTCCAAATTGCTGCTCGACGAGATCGATCTCGGCACGGTGGATTTTCAGCCAAATTACGATGGATCGTACGAAGAGCCGACACTATTACCAGGCCGACTGCCTTTCGTTTTGCTCAACGGCGCATCCGGTATTGCGGTCGGTATGGCGACCGAAATCCCTTCGCACAACTTGACTGAAGTCGCCAAAGCAGCAGTGGCCTTAATCCGCAATCCGGCAATGAAGCATAGCGAATTAATGAGCTTTATCCCTGGCCCTGATTTCCCGGGTGGTGGCCAGATCATTACCCCTACGTCAGCGATTGCCGATATCTACGCCAGCGGTCGCGGCAGCATGAAAGTGCGGGCACGCTGGAAGATTGAAGAACTGGCACGTGGTCAATGGCAGGCGGTAATTACTGAACTGCCGCCCGGTACCTCCTCGCAAAAAGTGCTGGAGGAGATAGAAGAAATCACCAATCCTAAAGTACGGATGGGCAAAAAATCCCTCTCGCCCGAACAGATCAGTCTGAAACAGGTTGTGCTATCTGTGCTGGATCGGGTACGTGATGAGTCTGGCAAAGACGCCCCAGTGCGTCTGGTACTGGAACCAAAATCGAAGAACCAGGACCAAACCGAATTCATGCAAATGTTGCTGGCGCATACCTCGCTGGAAACTTCTGCCTCCATGAATCTGGTGATGATAGGCGGCGATGGCCGCCCGCGTCAAAAAGGTTTGCTTGAGATCTTGAGCGAATGGATAGCCTTTCGTTTCACCACCGTGACGCGCCGTACCCAATACAAGCTGAAAAAAGTCAACGATCGCATCCATATTCTGGAAGGTCGCGAAGCGGTTCTGCTGAATATCGACAAGGTCATCAAGATCATCCGTGAAGCGGATGAGCCGAAGCCCGCCTTGATGCAAGCCTTCAATTTGTCCGACCGGCAGGCCGAAGATATTCTTGAAATTCGCTTGCGCCAATTGGCAAGGCTTGAGGCGATCAAGATACAACAAGAACTGGCTGAATTACGTTCAGAAAAAATGGGCTTGCAAGATCTGCTAGATGATCCTGCCGCGATGAAAAAATGCATCATCAAAGAAATCGAAACCGATGCAAAACAATATGGCGATGCCCGTCGCACCGTAATAGAAGAAGCGCAAAGAGCATCGACCGAGCAAAAAGTGATTGATGAACCAGTGACCGTCGTGATTTCTGAAAAAGGCTGGGTACGCGCGCGCACCGGGCATGAACACGATGCCGCACAATTCACTTTCAAGGCAGGCGACGCCTTGTATGGCACCTTTGAATGCCGCACAGTCGATACCATGCTGGTGTTCGGCTCGAACGGCCGGGTGTATTCAGTGGCGGTCTCTGCCTTGCCTGGGGCACGCGGCGATGGCATACCGATTACCACGCTGATCGACCTCGCGAGCGGCACGCGCATCTTGCATTACTTTGCCGGCAAAGCAGATGCCAATTTACTTCTGGCGTCCAGCGCCGGTTATGGATTCACCGCCACCGTCGCAGACATGACAGGCCGTATGAAGGCGGGCAAGGCCTTCATGACGATTGATGAAGGCGATGAACCGCTGTCACCGTCATTCGTGGCAGCAGACGCAAGCGCGATCGCCTGCCTGTCAGAAAAAGGGCGCCTGCTGGTATTTGGCTTAACTGAAATCAAACAACTTTCCAGTGGCGGGCGCGGCGTCATCTTGTTGGATCTTGAGGAAAAAGAAAAACTCCTCAGTGTCAAAGCCATCAGCCAAAAAGGTGTCAAGGTGTCTGGCATCGGACGTGCTGCCAAGCCGCAGGAGGTCAAACTCAGTGCGGCCAGTCTGGCGATTCATATAGGAAAACGTGCGAGAAAAGGCAAGACGCTGGAATCAAAAATTAAGCCGACCTCAATTGATCGTTTGTAAAGCTGTATATGTTTGGAAAATGCGCTTAGCCAGTTAACTTAGTGCTTAGTACAGAAACAAAGTGTGCCCGAATCAACGTGGGCACACTTTGTCATTTATCGGCAAGAACAATGCAATTTTTTCCACCATGTTTGGCGGCATACAAAGCGGCGTCGGCGCTATCGAACAGCTCATCCACGTCTTGAGTTTGGGTTAAATCGGCAATACCTGCGGAAAAACTGACTGAAAAATCGCCTTTTTCCGAATACTGTTGAATCTTGAAAAATGTCTGTCTGATTTTCTCAAGGACTTTATTTGCCGTCGCTGCAGTAGTTCCGGGAAATATCACCGCGAATTCTTCGCCGCCATAACGCCCCACTACATCACTGCGCCGCAAACGCTGCCGCAACAACAGCGACAAGGTTCTTAGTACCTGGTCGCCGACCGGGTGGCCATAGGTGTCATTAACGTATTTAAAATTATCCAGATCGATCATCGCCAATGCAAGCGGCGTATTGCTCCGGCCTGCTATTGATATCTCGGCATTGAGTTCTTCTTTGATGGCGGTGTGATTATAGAGACCGGTTAAACCATCACGCATAATCAAGGCTCGCAGAGAGCGATATCGATCGGCACAACTGGACACAGCAGAAACTAAAAATTTTGGTACGATAGGCTTAGTCAAAAAATCATCTGCCCCCGCCTCGACCGCTTCCAGTTGCTTTTCCAAATTATCTTCGCTGGAGAGAAAAACGATAGGAACATCGAGAAACGAATTATCTTGCCGTATCATTTTAGATAATTCAACGCCACTGCAAGCCGGCATATACACATCCATTAACAGCATCTCTGGCCGAAAATTTGCCATGACCTCAAAAATTTCAGCCGGCGTATTTAGCACATATACATTCATGCCGGCATCGCGCAAAATGGCGCCGTAATATTGCGAAGTTTCTATATCATCGTCAATAATTAAGATGCGATAACCACTGGGCTCAGACAGCGCACTTAAGGTATCAATCCGTTCCGTCAATTTAGTTATATCGATAGGTTTCGCGAAATATCCAACGCCACCCGCGCGCACTGCCACGAGGCGGCTATCAAAACTATTCAAATTCGAAGTAAAAATAACCGGGCTGCTTAATTTCCCTGATTGCTTCATTCTGGTAATTTCCTGCACGCCTGAAAATCGCGAATCAGGTGAGCCAAGATCAACGACCAGCACGTCAGGTACTCTTTCGGTTAATGCATTTGCGAGTTTATGCAACTCGGTAATCACCACAACCTCACAGGCAAAATGTTCTAGCTGCAGTGTAATTTCGTGATTTGCGACCGGATCATCGTCCACCAGATAAATTAACTTAGACGCGACAATTTCGGCAGTTTCTGGCGCTACGCCCTGTGCAACTACAGGCGTCGTCTTGTCTACCCCCATTTGTCGAGCTGTCGACAAAAAAGTCTGCACATCAGCAGCGAAATCGCTGAGCTCGACATCAGTCCAGTTTGCGTCTGCCAACAATGGTTTCAAGCGAGCCTCAAGCTCTTTTGCCAGAAGCCCCATCTCAGGAAATCCAAAGGTTCCGGCTGAGCCCGCCATAGTGTGTAAAAGCCGATGAAGTAGTTTAATCGCCTCACTATCCCTTGATTTTTGGACGAGCTCAGTGAGTGCCTCTTCGATTTCAATAAGTTTGGCCGGAAGCTTTGAAATAAACATGACTTCCAAGGCGTGTAGTGCCGCCTCCAAATTATCCATCTTATTGTCGGCATTATCTTCCACTTAACTCACCTTACCCCAGAGAGCGCGCACTTGAGTTGACAACTCCATAGGATCAAATGGCTTGGCAATCACGCCTACCGCGCCTAGTGAAGTGTAAAAGTCTAATTCAGTCGACTGCACCTTGGCAGTCATGAAAATGACAGGCGTCGTTGCCGTAGTATCAATTAACCGCAAACCCGCAAGTGTCGTTGGGCCATCCATATTCGGCATCATGACATCGAGCAAGAGTAAGTCTGGGACAAAACCATTATTCACAGCTGCAAGCGCCTCAGCACCTGAACTGCAAGTAGTCAGGCTTAATCCCCCCACCACTTCCAGCGCAATTTGGGCAACTGCCTGAATATCCAAGTCATCCTCTACATACAGAATATTGACGAGCGTTCTTGCAGTCATATTTATCCTTTTTCAATCATAAAGCTACATGAAACAAATTGGTTGGAATTGCAATTATGATCATTTAAACTTATCAGCTTCGTAAAATGAAAAATTTAAAATAATTCAAGGAAAAAAATCATCCTATAAAAGCTTCACCCTTCTACAAACTTTACCTCAATTTAAATCGTTGTAGCAATGTATTGGAGAATAATAAAGCAACAACATCAACAAACAATCGAAAATAAAGTTGCACAAATTCTATTTCAACGAGAAATCCACTCGATTTGGCAGGCCCTTATCTTTAATTCCGTCGTTATCAAGTTTCGGTGCAATCAGAAACAAGCGATCTTTCGCAATACCGCCCTGCTGCTCCATATAGTCAAGAACCACTTCAGCACGTTGCTGAGCCAAGGAACGAAGATTGTCAGGTGTTACAGTTGTGTTACGCAGTACCAAAGCCATTGCGTCTTGCGGCGCCAAAGTTTTGGCGATGCCGATGAAATTGCGTTGCTTGGACATTTTTTCGGCGCTGTAAACTTCTTCAATATAGGTTTTTCTATCCATTTCTTCAACCACAACTTCGTCCGCCTGAATCGAAGGATTTTTCTTGCGCAGTTCACGCAACTTAATCGCCTTGATTTTCTTATCTAAACTTTCCAGGCGCAAGCCATCTGAGTCAGTTTTTGGATCGATCCGTCCGGTGATATCCAACTTTAAGTTACTTCGTTGTTTCAGAGCCTTTGCCAGGCTATCGAGCTTGGTAATAGTTGCTGGAGTCAGTTCAGTCCGGCCAGGTAAAAATTCGCCATAGGCCAGCTCTTCACCGCCACCAAACATGTTACCTAAAAGCGCGAAAGGTGAAGTGACTGCTTTAGTGATGATGTTCACAAATACTTTAAAAATAATCCCGCCAAGTGAAAACTGTGGATCAGATAATGAACCGGAGACGGGTAAATTAACGGCAATTTGTCCATCATTGTCGCGCAATAATGCCAAGGCCAAATTAACTGGCAAACTGGTGGCATCCGGGCTCTCTACCCGTTCACCCAAAGTCAATTGATCCAGTCTGAGATTATTTTCAGCGATCAATTTTTGGTTCTCTATACGATAGGAAACCGCAACCGACAAATGCCCTTTGACTATCGGATATCCAGCATACTTACTTGCATACTGACTTAGGCGCGTCAATTGTATGTCCGAGGCACTGCCTTTAATATCAAGGAAAATTGGCGCACTCAGGGGGTTAACCGTACCGGAAAGAATTAAGGCTGCGTCATCATCGATCTTGCCCGACAATTGCAGACTCGCTGCCTCTGGCTTTATCGATGAAATCGACCCTATATCGCCACTGACGCCAGTCAGGTTAGCCTGATAATTTGGCTTAATGTAATTGTCTTTAAAATTGATATTACCGCCACTCAGGCTGGTTTTATCTATGCGGATTTCTAATGGCGAGTGTGCATCTTCTTTCGCAACAGTGTTTGCAACTGGTGCGGGCTTAGCTTCTTTTTTAACCAGAATATCGCTAAGATTCAACTCCCCCTTTTCTGACAGAATAAGTTTGGTATAAAAATCGTTCAAGGCCAACTTACGCAAAAAAACAAACTGTTTAGTGTCACCAAAACTGAGATTAATTCCATCAAAATTGACTGACTTCCAATATAGAAAATCTTCTGTCTCGCCGATTTCCTGCATTTGAAAATCGTTCAGATTTAACCTACCTTCAAAATTACTGACGAGTGGCTTCCCCTCAGCATTGATGAATCCTAGCTTACCTTTTACATTCGCACTCCCACGTAACAATTCTACATTCAGCAAATGCGAAAAATAAGGATACAAGGATGAAACAGGAAGAGCCTGCCCATCTAAATCAAAGAGTATTTTTTTCAATTTTGGCGTCGCGCTGCCAACTATACTAAGCTTACCTTTGCGATTGATAGACGTCGCCAATTTCATGTTAATCATCTGACTAAAATCACTACTAAGATTATCTACACTTAGACTAATGCCTTGTGCTTTAGTCGTCACAGCCGGGCTGACAGCATGATCTTCAAAAGAAAAATTACTCTCACTTAAAGCGAAATTTTGCAGACTTACGTCCCAATCAGGCTGCTTGATTTCTTTTCCTTGGGTGGCAGGAGCTGCAACTGAATGTATCGCCGGCACTAGTAGTTTTTGCAAACTCAGTTTCGCGTCAACATCGCGCCGAACATCCGCGTCCATCTGCCCGATTGTCATTCCCGCTGCATGGACTGACCGCGTTTCAGTATCCAAATCCAACTTATCGAGTTGCAATGATTTGATCGCCACCCGCCCTTCGTTTTTAGCGTTGGGAACCAGCAGGAAATCATTTAACTGCACGCCCATTTCTTTGAGGCTCAATTGACCTTGGTGCATGCTGATCTGCGACTTGAGCGACAGAACACCACTTAATTTTGCCGCGATAAAACGATTCACAAAGGCTTGATAGGGGCCAAGTTGCAAAGTATCGACCGACGCGTTGCCTATTAAGTCACCATTGTTTGCGGTATATTCGCCAGCGAAACTCAAGGTTTGATCTTTTTCGACTTGTGCAGCTAGTGAAACAAGGCTAGCTTTAGCGTCAGGTGCGGTAGAAAATTGTTTTGCGCTTAATTTAATTTCATTGAATTGCAACGCTTGAGCAGATGTCGTGGATGTGGAATTGGTGGAATCGGCGAAATTCAATTGACCATGATCCAGCAAAAATTCACTAATGGAGATTACTGGTTTTGCTGCATTTTGCTTGGGCGATTTTGCTGGAGTTGGCGAGCCTGCGTCTGATTTTGATTCAGTAGCTTGCGCAAGGTCATTCCAGTTAGATCGCCCTTTTGCATCCATCGCTAGCCAAACTTCTGGCGTGTCGATATGCAGTTTGTCAATACTGGCGGCGGCAGTCAACACATTCAATTGCTTGATATGGGCGTTGATGCTGTGCGTTTTTAATAAAGCTTGTTCATTTTTATCTTGAATGGATAGAGCATCAAGTCGCACATCGCCAGACAATAACAATTCAGATTGATGATTTTTTCGATCAAAAATGAGGTCTAATTTCGTACTTAATTTTGCACTTTGCAACTTCACCGGCAGTGGGACAGGCAAATACGCAAGGTAACTTGTCAGATCAAGATGATCAATATCAACGGCGAGTGAAGTATCCAGGCTGTCGACGAAGGGTTTGCTGCGACCTTGTAACGCGAACGGCGCACCATTTATTTTTGCCGACAAATGTGGCTGGACAAAACTATTGGTCGAAGACGGAAAATTTGAAAGAAATGGCAAACCTATTTTCAAACTATCGATCTGAATATGTTTGTCTAAAACCTGGTCATCAAATTGAATTGCCCCTTCCTGCACTTGCACATTCGAGAATGAAAAGCGCAAGGGCGCAGCACTTTTTGGCATCGCCGCGACACGGTCAAGAATATCCGAAAAGTTATAACGTCCGTAAGCATCGGCGGAAGTGCGGACCACGTGAATTGATGGTGCATCAATCTGGACTTCATCCATCACCAAGGCACCGTGGAACAGAGAAGAAATCGACAGGCTCAACACCGCCGTCTTAAGTTTCAGCATCGGTGTCTTCTGGTCCGGCTCTAGCAGACTCACGCCATTGGCGGTCAGCGTCAATGTGAGCGGTGAAAAACTCAGGTCCGCAATCTCAAGTTGACGGCCGATTTTTTGCTGCGTTTGTTCAATCGCGAGACGTTTAACGTAGGAAGGCAGGAAAACAGCACTCGCTATCATCAGCAATATAACGAATGAAGCCAGTCCCAAAGCACCATATTGGATTCGTTTTTGCGCGAAGAACTTTAGAAGACGCAAGCGAAAATGAGACATCATAATTCCCTGTTAAAGCTAAAGCGATAGTTTAACTGAGTACTTCACTTACCACATCACTTACCACCTCACTTACCACATCACTGGGTACATAAATGAGCTCACAGAATATGTCTTGCAGGTGAGGCTTTATTCCAAGTTAGTTTGTGCCACTATTCCCGTATCCGCCCTGCAAACACAGTCGAGATACAAGGATTAGCGCCAATGTGATAGGCCAGATCGGCTGGCCTATCGATTGCCCATAGAGCAAAATCTGCCTCTTTACCAAGCTCTAGTGTCCCTACCTGCTCCTGCAGACCCAATGCCTTGGCGGCGTGGCAAGTAACGCCTTGCAAGGCTTCCAAAGGCGTCATGCGAAACAGCGTACATGCCATGTTCATGGTCAGCAGCAATGATGTCATCGGTGAAGTACCCGGGTTGCAATCGGTGGCAATCGCAATCGCAACGCCCGCTTCGCGCAAAGCAACTACGGGAGGTAATTTTGTTTCGCGCAAAAAGTAAAATGCCCCTGGCAACAATACTGCCACCGTATCGTGCTGCGCCATTGCAGCGATACCAGCATCGGATAAATACTCCAGATGGTCGGCCGACAGGCCTTGATAGCGCGCCGTCAGTGCAGCCCCCCCCTGATCGGACAATTGCTCAGCGTGTAATTTAACCGGAAGGCCAAAGGCCTGCGCTGCTTGAAACACGCGCTCAGTTTGTGCCGGGCTAAATCCAATTTTCTCGCAAAATACATCAACTGCATCGACCAGACCGTCTGCCACCAAGGCAGGTAACATCTGATCACAAACCAGCGCTATATAGTCATCCGCCCTGCCCGCATACTTAGGGGGCAAAGCATGCGCACCGAGAAAAGTGTTTTTGACGCGCACAGAAAAATCTCTACCGATTTGCCGTGCCACGCGCAGGATTCGCCTCTCAGTCTCCAGATCAAGGCCATAGCCAGATTTGATTTCCAGGGTAGTCACCCCTTCAGCCAATACATGGCGAAGGCGCGGCATACTCGCATGCATTAATGCCTGTTCGCTGGCGGCGCGGGTGGCGCGCACGGTAGCCATAATCCCGCCGCCTTGACGGGCGATTTCTTCGTAGGTCACACCATTCAAGCGCGCTTCAAACTCATCACTACGGTTACCGGCATATACCAGGTGAGTGTGGCAATCGATCAGGCCGGGAGTCAGCCAGGCACCTTGTCCGTCGTGCTGCAACTTGCTTTGATAATTTGCCGGCAAGCTGTTTTGTGCGCCCAGCCAAGCGATCTTGCCATCCTTAACGGCAATCGCCGCATCGCGGATTTCGCCAACACCATTGCACATGGTGGCAAGAT
>JAZJYB010000099.1:0-1902 GCA_040390685.1 Pseudomonadota bacterium
CAGCCCAAATCATCAGCGGAACCCAGCTATCCCAACAAATTCGTGCCGAAGTGACGCAACGCGCAGCGGCATTAACAGCCAAAGGTAAACAACCCGGTTTAGTCGTGATCTTGGTAGGAGAAAATCCCGCATCACAAGTCTACGTGCGCAATAAGGTCAAAGCCTGCGAAGATTGTGGCTTTTATTCAGTGTTGGAAAAATACGAGGCAAATCTGAGTGAAGCGGCGCTGTTGGCTCACATAGATAGACTCAACAAAGACCCGAAAATCAACGGCATCCTGGTGCAATTGCCTTTGCCTGCACATATCAACGCCAATAAGGTCATAGAAGCAATCGCGGCGGATAAAGATGTCGATGGTTTTCATATCAGCAATGCTGGCCTCCTAATGACTGGCCAACCGCTGTTTCGTCCTTGCACACCATATGGCGTGATGAAGATGTTGGAATCGATCAATTATCCAGTGCGCGGCGCCAATGCAGTCATCGTTGGTGCATCGAATATAGTTGGCAAACCGCAGGCGATGTTGCTCTTGCAAGCGGGCGCAACCGTCACCATTTGTAACTCCAAGACTCGCGATCTTGGCTACCACACGCGCAACGCCGACATTCTTGTCGTCGCCACTGGCAAACGCAATATCGTCACTGCGGATATGGTTAAACCCGGTGCGGTAGTACTCGACGTTGGCATGAACCGCGATGACGAAGGCAAATTGTGTGGCGACGTAGACTACGCCAACGTCAAGGAAGTGGCTGGCTACATAACGCCGGTACCAGGTGGCGTGGGCCCAATGACAATTACCATGCTATTGGTTAATACGATAGAAGCAGCTGAAAGAAACTAACATGACCCCAATCAACCCACTGCTAGACTTTAGCGACTTGCCAAAATTTGCGGCGATTCTGCCTGAACATGTGACACCGGCAATCGACACTTTACTGGAAATGAATCGTGCCGTTATTGCGCAATTAGAAAACAGCACGGAGTCAGTCAGCTGGGAGAATTTTGTCGAACCGTTGGAAAATGCGACCGAACAATTGGGTCGCGCCTGGGGTGTTGTCGGACATTTGAATTCTGTGGTCGATACGCCAAAATTGCGTGCTGTATTCAATGAAAATCAAGCAAAGTTAACTGAATTCTGGACCGAGCTTGGGCAAAATCTGGCACTCTTTGACAAGTACAAAGCCCTGCATGCCAATGCTAGTTTTGCTGCCCTGCCGCCAGCCAGAAAAACCATCATCAGCAACGCGATTCGTGATTTCCGCCTCAGCGGTGCTGAATTGGATGAAGACAAAAAATTGCGTTACGCAGAAATACAAGAAAAAACCGCCGCCCTCTCCACCAAGTTTTCTGAGAACGTACTTGATGCCACCAATGACTATAGTCTGATCGTTGAAAACCTCGATGAGTTGGCAGGCCTGCCAGAAGAGGTATTGCAGGCTGCAAGAAGTGCGGCGGAAAAAGATGATAAAGCCGGGTATAAATTCACGCTGCATTTCCCATCCTATTTTCCAATCCTACAGTACGCAGACAACCGCGCCCTGCGCGAAACGATCTACCGTGCAAACGCGACTAAAGCATCAGAGTTGGGTGCCAATCCGGAATGGGATAACACTGCCATCATCGACGAGTTGCTGGCCTTGCGTAAAGAAGAGTCCGTCTTACTTGGATACAAAAATTTTGCCGAAGTCTCACTTGTAGCGAAGATGGCCGACACGCCGGCGCAAGTGAGCCAATTCTTGCTGGATCTGGCGCATCGCGCCAAACCTTTTGCTGAAAATGATTTGGCTGAACTGCGCATTTTCGCAGAAGAAAAGTTAGGCATAGAAGACTTGCAATCCTGGGATAGCACTTACGCGTCTGAGAAATTGCGCGAACATCGTTATGCCTTTTCGGAACAGGAA
>JAZJYB010000100.1:0-11648 GCA_040390685.1 Pseudomonadota bacterium
CTTGCACCATGGATTTTACGGGATCGTTGATGATGCTAAAAATGGAAGAGGAGTCTAGGTACATTGCCGCGTTGCCGGTAATGAAGGCATTGCCCATGTCGGCATACAGATTGTTAAGTATTCCTCCCTGAGTGCTGGCATTGATAGTTTTTAAAATCTCCAGGGCCTTCAGACCGGCTGGATTGTTGACTGTGGGGTGCCAGTTTTTATCAAATACTTCTCCACCGAAGGCGTTGAAGTGGAGTAGCCATGCATGGGTAATTTGATGTCCGCGCGCGCCTCTGCTACAGAGCGGGATCAGGGTGGGTTCGTGTTTGCGGATTAAGGGTATGAGGTCGAGAAGTTCATCGTAATTGACGGGCGGCTTCCAATTATATTTTTGAAAAATGTCACTGCGATAACCGAGGATGCTGGTCTCGGCAGCTAAAGGCAGTGCAAATAATTGGGCATTGGGGCCATCGAGGTAACCTCGCTCTCCGCCGACTTTTCCGGCAACGGTTAAATAGGCGGGGATAAAATCGTTGATGTCATCAATTTTTAATTTGCCTGATTTTTGTTCTTTGCTTAGATTGGTCAGTAGATTAAGTGCTGCGTATTCTGTTTTCCATGCGGCTAGCATGATGATGAGATCGTACTTGCCCTGCTTTTTTTGTAACTCTGCGAGTTGGATATTTCGCATTTCGAGATAAGGCAGCACATCGATTTCAACCGCGATATTGTTATCGTTGGAAAATTTCTTCAGATGTTGTTTGAGCAGATCAAAATACGGCAGGGCTGGAACCATTATCCTTATTGGGCTATCGTTAGTCTTCGCCTGCGCCAAAGTGCTGATGGACGAGAGTAATGGCGCGAGTGGTGCTAATGGTGCGATAGGCGCTAACAACATGGAGCCGGCAGATGCCTTGAGAAGCCGACGGCGATGCATGGATCTCATAAACTATTCCTCCAACAGTTGAACCTTCTAGTTTGCTCGCGCATTCTTTTTAAATTGAGAGTAATCGCTGTATCTCTTCTGCCGGTAGGGCTTTTGAGCGTAGCCAGCCTTGATACAAGTCACAGCCTATGTTGACCAGTGCGTGTAATTGCTCTTCAGTTTCTACCCCCTCGGCAATAACTTGCATGCCGAAATCATGGCCTAAAGTGGCGATTGCTTTGACAATCGCCAGATCCTTATGGTTGTCAGTGAGGCCGTTGATAAATCGCTGGTCAACCTTGATACGCTGTACAGGGAAATCACGCAAATAGGTGAGCGAGGCATAGCCCGTTCCAAAGTCATCGATGCTTACGCCGATACCAAAAGCATGCAGTTGTTCCAGGCAGACTTTGGCGATTTCGGTGTCTTGCATGATCATGGTTTCTGTCACTTCAATTTCTAATCGTTGTGGCGCCACACCGGCTTGACGTATCGTGTTGATGACAAAATCGACAAAGCCAGTTTGGAAAAATTGCAGACTCGATACATTCACGCCAACGACAAAATCATCAGGCATATTCCAATGTGCTACGGTGTTACACACATCGACCAGAACCTGGTTGCCGATTTGAATAATCAGCCCAGATTCTTCCGCTACTTTGATGAATTTTTTCGATGGAATGAGTCCCTTGGTCGGATGGTTCCAGCGCAATAGACTCTCTACACCGCAGAGTTGATTGGTATCGACGCGGTATTGAGGTTGGAAGTAAGGGACGAAGCGCGATTCAGACATCGCTACGCGCATTTCTCTTTCCAGGTTGGTCTTTCTTTCTAATTCATCGGCTATTTCGCTGGAGAAAATGGTGTACTTATTTTTTCCTCGTTCTTTACTATGGTACATGGCGATGTCGGCCTGCTTCATCAGGATATCAACATCGGGTGCACCAAATTCGGCAATCGCAATTCCTATACTGGTGGTGAGGTAATACGTGTGTAAGCCTATTTCCATCGGTGCGCAAACCAATGAAAGTATCCTGTCTGCGATGGTGCGCAAGTCTGGTTCTGAGGCGAGTTCTTCTACCAGAATAACAAACTCATCGCCTCCCAGGCGCGCAATGAAGTCCCGGCTCTTTACTGCACAACGTAGCCGCTGCCCTATCTCCACCAACACTTGATCGCCAATGTCATGGCCGACAGAGTCATTGATAAATTTAAATCTATCCAGATCAAGAAATAACAACGCAAGGTGGTTATTCGCTAAACGGGAATTCTCCAGTGCACGCTCAGTGGCAAGACGTAAACTTGCACGGTTGGCGAGGCCAGTGAGGGTATCTTGATAGGCCAGGTGTTTGATCTTCTGTTCTGCCAGATATTTTTCTGTGATATCCATTGCGATAATGCGCACGGCCGCTCCAGGTTCGGTATCGCTGGAATCAATAATCAGATTGAGCCAGCTCGGCTCTTTTCCGGTAACTTGGACCACCAGGTGGGTATGTAAAGATGTCTCGAGCGCAGCGTAGACGATGTCATTGAAGGTAAAGGCATCTTCGGGATCAAGCTGTTGCAATATCTGTATAAGTGTGTCGGTGTTTGTATCAACCGGTAAGCCAAACAACATCTGAATATCGCCAGTCATTGCGCTGATATCTTGCATGCTATCGAGCTGAAAACTTCCCATTCTGGCCAAGCGTTGGGTCTCCAGCAGTGATTTTTCGCTGACATGGAAAGCGCGTGTCATGTCCATGGCGAGATGATTTGCAATTTTTCCGGTCTGGACGGTAATGTAGACAAATCCGGTAGCGAAAAGTGATAGCAGTGAGCCGATCAGGGCGATCAGCCAGAACATGTTTCTATCTGCGATGTCATCCGATGTCTTTATCTCGTAGCGAATTTGCCATTTTTTACCTGGAGCGTTTAAAGGTAAAGTGAAGCTATGTGTTTTTGGTAAATAGCGAATTTCTTGCTTCTTGGATTTGGCACCTTCGGTACCTTCGGCGCCATTGAGCAGCAGATCAAGTGGCTCGTCGTCCATGCCAGTTCCTGAGAGCATTGCATGGATTAGCTTCAAATTGGTGGAGTCAAACGAGTGCTGCAAGAGCGTTTCAATTGAGATGACCAAAGTGAATGCGCCACTAAATGCTATTTTTCTTTGTGCGATAGAGCGAGCTGGCAGGCCGGTTTCGTACACAGGCATCGAGATGACGATGTCCTTGTCCTTTAGGAGCGGGTGAGTATCGTTGACGATAAAGGAGAGTGGCTGCCCGGTGTCCTTCATGGATTTAATTCTGACCGAGAAGGATTTTTCTAAATTCAGGCCGTGAATTTTTTCTAAGGTTTTCCTTGGCTCTAAATACATGGCGACCAAGGCATCTTCGTTAGGGGTTTTGCCTAAAATAGAAAAGGCGGGATAGCCGCGCACGTCGACCGAGGTGTCGGTCTTGACGGAGTTTTCAAAAGTGCTGAAATCTTGAAAATGAACTCGTTTTGAAAATAATTTGGCGACTATCCAAGCTTGGTTTTCTGACTTTGCAAAAGAGTGAAAAGCATATCGATCAAAGCTGGGAGTGACGTTGTAAAAACTGACGAAGGATTCCAGACGGGAGACTTCATGGTCGATTTCATTTTGTACCGCCGCATGATGTTGAAAGACGTTTTCCTGCAAGCGACGCTCAGCGTTTTCATTCGCAGCATGCAGTGTTAGCCAGCATAACCATGCCGTGATCGAGAAAAACACCAGCGCAGTCAGTATCGCAGCGGGTATCGCTTTAATACTGAAAATGCTGGAGGTGAATTTCAGGTTCATGTCTTGGTCGAAGCCGAAGTTTTTGTCGGCTCTAATTTCGTTTTGCCAGAAACCAGGCGACTTTCCCAATGATCATTAAAAATTATTCTTGCAACATGACAGGAATCGGACGGCATCATCTATTTTTTTCGATACAGCGAGAATAATTCATCGTTATCATAGGCGCGATGACCTTCCCAAAGCAGTACCCATTTGCCAGGGAAATTTTGCTCAGGCTCGCTCAGTGCGCCACTTACGGAACGGCGTTTACTTTGAAGTAATAATACATCGCAATTTTGTTCCGAAAAGCCAGCAAAGTGCACTCGTCCAAAATAGGCGAATGAGGCACGTTGCGATGGCCCTACATTGCTGTCAATGCAGCGATAAGTTGCAGGTAAGTTCTCGGCAATTTGTGCGGTGACGGCAGCGTAGCTGACTCGATGATTAATCAGCGGTAGCCATAAAGTCATCAGCAGTACCCAGCACAATATTACTCCACCGCTAGACAGTACAACCGCGCGCAATAGCACTGAAGGTTGACGAGAAATACGCCAGTAGACCAGGCGGAACCAGGACAAACTTACGGCTATCGCAATCATCAATGTGAAGAGATTAATTTCAGCTTGATAACCTGGCGCCCAGCTCTGGATTTTTGCAGCAAGTTTTGGTGGCCAGCCAGTTTGTTGTATCAACCAAACTAGCCATGTCAGTGTGGCTGCGCCAGTTAATACTGTGACCGAAAACCAATCGACTGCATTGATCGCGCTGCGCTTCATGGTTGGCAAGCCAAAAGCTGCCAAGATCGCCAGAGGCGGCAATATCGGCAGCAAAATGCCTTCTTCTGAAAAATTATTGATGAGTGCCAATACAACGAAGCACAGGATGAAGCTGACCGGCAAGGCGATGTGTAGGGCGCGTTCTTGTTTGCGCCAGGCATACACTGCCCATGCCGCAAACGGCCAGGCTGGCCAGGCAAACCAGATGCTGTATCTGAAGAAGTAGGAGACGCTGACAGTCGAAGGGAAGCCGATTTGGCGATAATTCCATATCATCCATGACTGATACGGCGAGCTCTCAAATGGGTGCAGTATATCGATCGCTATCAGCCAGCTTCCAGCCACCAAAGCCGCAACCGGTAAGGCCAATAAAATTTGAACAATATGCTTTTTTTGCATGCGATAAACGCACAGAAAAACCAAGCAAATAAATAAGGCGATAGGTAATACCCAGCCACGCGTGAGCACCAATAAACCAAAAATTAAGCCTAGCTTGATTGCTGTACGTTTGCTTGGTGCATCAAAGAAGCGCGCGCAAAGATACAAGGCATATGCTATCAGCGACACATGCAAAGTTTCTGCGCTGGTTTCGTGACTGCGCACCAGTAAGCCCAGGCAGCCAAGATAGATAAGTAAAGCGCCGTCAGCCAGGGTGCGACCGAAATCGCGTGGCTCTGGCTGTCCGCCAAACGCTAGCTTGAGCGGTTGCGCTTCAGTTCTGCGCCCAAGCAGGTAAGTGGTGTACCAGACGGATACCGCACCGAGGATGAAAAAAACTCCAGTCGAGAGACGGGCGGCCATAGGGTCACCAAGTAACCAACCGAATAATTTAATACACAGGGCACCACACCAGAATGCTAATGGGCCTTCTTCAGGCATAGGCATGCCAACTATGTGTGGCCAAAGCCAGTCATTGAGGCTGCCATGCGCCATGGTCCACATGATGCCAAAGCTGGAGGCGTCATTTTCGCCTTTCCAGGGATCGCGGCCAATCAGGCCAGGCAAAATATATAGCAGGCAAAGAGCAAGGATGCTCCAGCGCGGGAGCGGATTTGTCGCAGCGGCAGGAAGGCGGACTGGCTTCATATCTCTTGGCGATGGTTCACTAAGTTAGGTGGAGAAGTAAGGTGATTAAGTGAGGTAAAATTCATGTAAAAAAGGCAGCCCAAGCTGCCTTTTTTTGTACAACCGATTTGCTCAAACTTATTCAGCGTCAACAACTGAAGTCTTGGAACCGACGGTGCCAAATTTCTTACGGAACTTGTCAACGCGACCAGCGGTATCAACAATTTTATGTTTACCAGTGTAGAAAGGATGAGATTCAGAAGAAACCTCGATCTTAACTAATGGATATTCTTTACCTTCGAATTCCATTTTGTCACGTGTGTTGATAGTAGAACGCGTAACGAATTTGAAATCATTGGAAACATCGTGGAACAGAACTTCACGATAGTTTGGGTGTATGCCGTCTCTCATGCTTGCCTCGAAAAAAGATCGGTAGCCAATACTCACTTCGTCGGTCGCCTTGCTTCTTGACCCGATTGTGTATCACTTGCCTGGTTAAAAACTACTTGTGGCCAAATGCCAGTCGCGGATTATACAATAAAATCAAGTGCTTGCGGAATAACTCTTGTGGCGGCAAAGCTCGTGTGCCGCTTTGAAACTGTTTCAGCAAAAAACAAAAAGGCCTCCCGAAGGAAGCCTTTGTCGTTTATTCGCTATTTATATAAATAGCGGACTTATTTTTGCCTTATGACAGAGTCCAGACGTGTTCAACTTTGGTCCAGGCTTGCTCTGATTTACCATCTTTTATTCCAGGAGAATATTTGCAAGCGGTGTAGATTTTCACTGCAGCCTTGTCTAAAGTCTTAGATCCACTTGATTTTTCAACCTTTGAATCTGTTACAGAACCATCTGTCATGACCAGTAGCGAAAGTGAAACCACGCCAGATTCTTCATTCATTAATGCAGCTTTTGGGTATTCAGCTTTGCCGCAGCTGTTTTTATCCAGTGTAGGTGCTCTGTCTGCCGCCATGCTTAAGCCCGCGGCGCATGCCAAGAATAAGCCAACTACCAATTTCGTCAATTTCATAAAAGTCCTAATTTAATACTGTCTAAAAGAGTGTTTGGTCGCGATGGAAATGGGAGGTCGACACCTAAAATTAGTCCTATCAGCGAAAACAGACGCGTATTTTAATTGAGAAAATGCCGTGCGGCAATATATTTATATTTTTGATTCCCGTTTGTCAAGTCCGTTTGTTAGGTCGCTTATCAGGAAATTAATGGTTTTTTCAGAGGCGGGCAACTGATTAATCCGGCGAGAAACATGTCGATCATAGCTTCTGCCTGTATTTCTAAATCATATGCCTTGGTATCAATCAGCCATTCGTGGATCACGCCGATGAGGTAGGAATGAATCGCATGAATAGCGATGGCGGTGTCGGTATCAGCCGGAAGTTTGCCCTGGCTGACTGCGTAGCACAAGATCGATTTCATCTGAGACAGACATTCAGCGCGCTTCTCTTGTTCTAGTGCAAAAAAAACCATATCTTCCGTTTTTTCGCAACGATGAAAAATAATGTCGAATACTTTTCTTTGCCTTTGATCGCTGGCAACCTGCTTGAAAAAATGCACCGTCATCTGTCTTAATGCGACTAAGGGATCCTTGCCCGGAGCACTGATGATCTCGTGGAGCAAAGCATCCATCGGCAAGAAGGCGCGGTCGCACATAGCCTGGAATAGGGCAGTCTTGTCTTTGAAATGCCAGTAAATCGCACCGCGTGTCATGCCCGCTGCAATCGCTACATCGTTGAGCGTGGTTCTGGTGACGCCTTTTTCGCTAAATACCTGTTCGGCTGCGTCTAGAAGCGCGACATATGTTTCCTGGGCTTCCTCCTTCGTTTTCCTGGCCATGCGTTGTTTCTCCGGTTGTGGCTTCTAAGCGAGCCCCTTTTTTTATTGATGCGTTTCTATTAATGCGTTCCTATTGATGCGTTCCTATTGATGCGTTTTTGCGGACACGTTTAAAATCTCACAAATAATTTACAAATATTTTTACAAACATCCGTGAATGTATATAATAGCATACCGTTCCCCGATTGCACCAATCCAGAAGAAAGAAACTCTTATATGCGCGCTTCTAGCAACATTACCTCTAGCTCAAGCTCATTCAGCCCCCGTTTAGCTGTCAGTTCTACTTATCGACTCCTGGGCGTGGCATCGATTAGCTTGCCTTTATTGCTGCTGGCCGCTTGCGGTAGGCAAGGTGGCGCCGCAAATGCAGCGCCAGGAAATATGCCACCGCCAGAAGTCAATATCGTCACGGTGCAGGCCAGAAATCTGGCGATGAGTTTTGAATATGTCGGGCAGACAGCAGGGTCAAGCGAAACTGAGGTAAGAGCGCGAGTCTCCGGTATTTTGGAACACCGTTTGTATGAAGAGGGTTCCAGAGTCAAAGCTGGTACGGTCTTGTTTCAGATCGATCCGGGTAGCTATCAAACGCAATTAGCCTCGGCCGAAGCTGCAGCAGGTGTCAGTGAAGCCAAACTGAATCAGGCAAAACGTGAATTCGCGCGACTTGAGCCTCTCGCGGCAGAAAAAGCCATCAGCCAAAAAGAATTTGACGACGCCAAATCGACACTGGAAAGTGCTGAAGCCGGCTACAAACAAGTGCGTGCGCAAGTCAATGAAGCGAAGCTAAATCTTGGCTATACCAAAGTCATTGCACCTATCTCCGGTGTGACTGGTGTTGCGAGTAAATCGAATGGCAGTCTGGTCACGCCGACCGATAGTTTGCTGACGACGATCGTGCAAACTGATCCTGTGTATGTCAATTTCAGCGTACCTGAAGGTGATTTTCTGAAGATGAGTCAGGAACTCGGCAGTGGCAAGCTAGCGTTGCCAGGCAAGCGGGCAAATAACGGCAGCCTGGCGTTTGATGTCAAGCTCAAACTCGCTGACGGCAGCGTTTTCCCGGTCACAGGCAAGATGAATTTTGTCAGTGAAAGAGTCAATCCTGCGACAGGTGGTTTTGATGCGCGCGCCCAGATTCCTAACCCGGACGGTAATTTGCGTCCTGGCCAATTTGTTCGTGTACTTTTGAACGGTGCCACCCGTACCGCCGCGACAGCAGTGCCACAGCGTGCCGTGATCGACGGGCCTATGGGCAAGATGGTATTTACCGTGTCGCCCGATAATAAGCTGGCACCAAGGCCGGTTGAATTGGATGGCTGGTCGAACGGTGAATGGATAGTCACCAAGGGCCTGCAAAGTGGCGACCGCGTGTTGGTTGACGGTTTTATCAAGGCACATACGCCGGGTATGACGGTTACGCCAGTCCCATTGCCGGCCAAATCTGGCAATGCACCTGAAGGCGCACCCGCCGCCCCGAACAATAAGCCTGCTGCAGAAGCTGTCAGCACAAAAGCTGCTCAAAAAGCTGCTCAATAAATCCAGGCTATAAGGAATCCTTTATGTTCTCTACATTTTTTATTAAGCGACCGATTTTCGCGACCGTGCTGTCGCTGATCATCGTACTTGCCGGTTTGGCCGCTTTGCGTGGCCTGCCGATTTCGCGTTACCCAGAAATTTCTCCTCCAGTCGTGAACGTGACCGCCGTTTATCCAGGTGCCTCTGCGGAAGTGGTGGAACGTACTGTTGCCGGCCCGATTGAAGAACAAATCAACGGCGTCGAACACATGTTGTATATGGATTCGGTCTCCTCTGCCGATGGCCGGGTATCAATCAATGTGACTTTTGAAGTTGGTACCAATCTTGATATCGCTGCGGTTAACGTGAATAACCGCGTGCGTCAAGCTGATGCCAAGTTGCCGCAGGAAGTAAGGCGCCAAGGCGTGACGGTCTCCAAGAGCTCTGCCAATTTCCTGGTGGTTGCTGCGCTGTATTCACCTGATAACCGCTATGACGCCTTATATCTTTCTAACTACGTCACGCAGAATGTAATTGATGCCATCAAGCGCGTACCTGGTACCACCAATGTGCAGATTTTCGGTGCCAAAGATTATTCCATGCGGATCTGGATGCGCCCTGATCGCATGGCGCAATTAGGTGTGACCGTGGGCGATATTTCTACTGCGATTACTGAGCAAAATGCCCAGTACGCTGCAGGTAAAGTTGGCGCACCGCCGAATAATACTGAAGAGCTGACCATGACAGTGACCGCCAAAGGGCGTTTGCTGGAGCCATCGGAGTTTGCCAATATCATCGTCAGAAGTACCAAGGGCGGTGCGACTGTGCGCATTAAAGATGTGGCGAGAGTCGAACTCGGGTCTAAAGATTACAACCTGTATGGCCGCGTGAACGGTCATCCGTCAGCGAATATTGGTGTGTTCCTGCAAACCGGCGCCAATGCCTTAGATACGCGCAAAGCGGTAGAGGCGACACTGCAAGAGCTGAAGGCCAAATTCCCAGAAGGGATGGAATACACCACGCCTTACGACACCACACCGTTCGTTACAGAATCGATCGCTGAAGTATTGAAAACTTTGTGCGCGGCGATGATTTTGGTGTTCATCGTGGTCTATCTGTTCTTGCAAAGCTGGCGCGCAACCATCATCCCTATGTTGGCGGTGCCGGTATCTTTGATCGGTACCATGGCTGGCTTGCATTTGCTTGGTTACAGTATCAATACCCTGACTTTATTTGGTATGGTGCTGGCGATTGGTATCGTGGTCGATGATGCGATTGTGGTGTTGGAAAACGTCGAACGCCTGATGAATGAAGAGGGCATGAGCCCGACCGATGCTGCGATAGAAGCGATGCATGAAGTCACCGGCCCGGTTATTGCGATTGTGCTGGTACTGGTCGCGGCCTTCGGCCCGATTGCCTTTCTCGGCGGCTTGGCGGGTGAGTTATATCGTCAGTTCTCGGTAACGATCTCGATTGCGGTGGTGTTGTCAGGCTTGGTTGCATTGACCTTGACGCCAGCCTTGTGCGCACTCTTGCTGAAACCCGGTGCAGAAAACCATCATCGCTTTTTTCTCTGGTTTAACGGTGCCTTTTTGCGCTTGACCAAGCATTACACCAATGGTGTTACTTTTTTCTTGAAACGGGCGGTGCTGGGGCTCGCCTTGTTCGGCGGCATGGTATTGATCACCGGCTTACTCTGGAAAATCGTGCCAGGTGGTTTAGTGCCAGATGAGGATCAAGGCTACTTTATCGGCGCGGCGATTATGCCGGACGGCGCTTCGCTAGACCGCACCGATGCGATGGTGCGTCAGGTCGAAACTATCATGCAAACCAACAAAAGCATCGATACGACCTTTGCCCTGGTCGGGCTCGATTTTCTCGGCGGTGGCGGTTTGAAATCATCTGCTGCGACCATGTTCTTTCCGCTCAAACCATGGGCAGAACGTCACCAATCGGCGCAGCAAATGGTCGGCGAAAGCTATATGAAAACGGGCCACATCAAGGAAGGCTTGCCCTTATTTTTTGCGCCGCCAGCGATACAAGGTTTGGGACAAACCGGTGGCTTTGAATTCTATTTGCAGAATAAGGGTGAGGGCGGCGTCAAGCGTCTGGCGGAATTGTTGCCGCAGTTAATTGCTGAGGCAAACAAGCAGCCTGAGCTGGCTGGAGTGAAGACCCTGTGGCAAGCGAATTCACCACAATTATATGTCGATGTCGATAATGAAAAAGCCCGCGCCATGGGTGTGACGCTGTCGGATATCTACAATACTTTGGCGGCGACAATGGGCAGTTACTACGTCAACGATTTTAATAAAAACGGCCGTATCTATACCGTGCAATTGCAGGCGGACGGCCAGTTCCGCGCCAAGCCTGACGATATCGGCAGTATGTATGTGCGTTCATCCAATGGACAAATGATACCGGTGCGCGCTTTCACGACGATACGCTTTATCTCCGGGCCTGATTCAGTACAACGTTTCAATGCTTTGCCATCGATCAAATTATTGGGCGATGCCAAACCTGGTTACAGTTCGGGGCAGGCCATCGCAGCGATGGAAAGAGCGGCGCAAAATGTCTTGCCTGCCGATGTCGTGTACGACTGGGGCGGTGCTTCGTTTCAGGAAAAGCGGAGCAGCAATGCTGCTGGTCTGGCATTGGGCGCTGGCGTGTTGATGATTTTCCTGATACTGGCGGCTCAGTATGAGAAATGGTCGTTGCCATTCTCGGTCTTGCTGGCGATGCCTTTCGG
>JAZJYB010000101.1:0-22992 GCA_040390685.1 Pseudomonadota bacterium
CTTATTTTGTTGCGATCAATGGCGTTAGTTGTTTAAATATGAGGGGAAGGCTCAGGGTCAGCATCGATTAAAAGTATTGCGATGCTGACCCCTTTTGGTTGATCGATCCCTTTGGTTCCTGAAGTGGTCACACTCTGTGACCACTTCATGTTTCTTAAGGAATGTTAGTTGCAACATCTAACCAGAGTCGGTCTGGAAATGTCAAATGTAAGGCCTGACCCCGCGCTATGCGTGACCCCGCGCTATGCGTTCAAGCTTCGCTCACCGCGCCGTCACAAACGGTCATTTGCGTGCACTACTGCCCTGGTGCTTTTGGAGCCAGGCCTGCTGCTTTCGTGCGATATTGTCATAGTAGTTCTGGGTGGCGCTTTCCACGCGGCGCATGTCAGGGCTCTTCATTGCCATTTCCGACAAGCGCGGGATGGAACGTGGATCGCTGCCATCCAGAACGGCGAGTGCAACTGTGTTATAGGTGGCCGCACGTTGGTGCAACTCTTGTGCGCCGAAGGCGGTGCTGGCCAGGCGGGGCGAGCCAATAAAACCTTCCCAGCTGTCGGCCTTGGCCGCTGCGACGGCCTCAGCTAGTGAGTTGGCAGTATGCGGTGTAGCTTGCGCGTAGTCGGCCGTTACGAGATCCGGGCGCAGGAACAGAATACGGCTCGTTTCGGACATCCCCGCATGGACTTCGAATTCGCCGTCTTCTTTGTTTGCCTCGGCCGTACGAAGAGGGCGCGGGAGAGGCGCAGTTAGCAGACCCGGCAGGTTGACCATGCGCCCGCCATAGGTGTCATGGAAATAGTCGCTCGCCTGGTCCAGCATCAAGTTATGCAAGGGCGAGCCATGGTTGTGCATCACAAAAATCCAGCGAAAGCCCTGCTGGCCCAGCTCGCTGGACAAGTCCATGAAGGTGGCACGCATGGTCTCGGGCCGCACGGTATAGGTTCCCGCGAAGCTAAACTTGCCGCCAAGGACATTCGCGCCCGAGGTGCCGAGCGGGATAGTCGGAAAGACGATGACCTTCCAGCCCGGCCGCTTGGCGATCGCTTCGGCTAGCGATTGCGCCCACCACTCATTCATATAGGTGTCTGTGCCGGACGGCAGGTGCGGACCGTGTTGCTCGAGGATGCCGCCAGTCAGGATGACCACCGTTCGGGTCTTATCAAGCGTGGCCATTTGTTTGGTATTCATTTCGGCGGCGAGATAGACCTGAGCATGGGCCATCAGCGGGAACAGCAAGGTCACCATTAGGGCGCGCAGTATGGATTGCATTTTTTTCCTTCGTGGTAAGTTAGCGGGGCTAGGCCTTAGGCTTTCGATTTCAGGGCACTTCGACCAATACTGGCGGCGGACATCGTCCTGCACAGGGCAAGTGTACCTGAACTTGAAAATTGAGGGCTCTCTTGGCGACGACTTTTACGACCACCCAAACGAAAAAAAACCTAGCGAGCGCTAAGTCTTTTTATGCTCTTCAAACCTCAGGGTCAGCTTCGATTAGACAATCAAAGGGGTCGGGGTCGCATTAAGAATCAAGAGAAAATCAAGTGAGACCTTGCATTGAGACATATATTGCAGTACGAGATCGGCCCGATTCTTTTTCGGAAATTCAGCGTTTAATATTACTGTAAAAATTCTCATGCGAACCGAGACTTAACAAAACCAGCTCTTGCGGTTTGAGCTTATTCGGCTGCAGTCGGTAAGCCAGTAACACTTCTTGTTTGTTGAGCTTAAATTTGTAGACAAAAATTCCTAGCAAATCGCCTTTTTTTTCTTCGCCGATGGCTGGATTGGTCGCGATCTCACGGATGGCTGCGTCAAGGTCTTTTTTGTCTCTCGCGTGTAACTTTTTCACTACTCGGTTGAACGACGGAGTGTCAAGAATTCTGAGCGCCATTATCTGTTACAGGCCAAATTTGTATTCGGAGAGTTGCCCTGCATTGGCTTCCGCAACAGCCAGCAGCGTGTCTTTTATGAACTGTAGTGGAAGCTCGGGATTATCCTCCACCGCTTTGCCCAGGCGCGCCCAATATTCTATTTGCTTCGGCACTGAACGATGCTGGGCGGCAGCGTGAGGTTTGGCCAGATCGATTAGTTCGTCTGATAATTTTAATGCGGTTGCCATATCAATTTCCTTTGTCTAGATGGTTGCATATTAGTTCATAAGGATACCTTTTGCAACCAAATGAAGTCGCATCGTTTAAACTTAAAGTAATGCTTTCAGCTACTTTTTTTCATAAAAATTCAAAAACAAAGCAACGCAAGTCCGTATCAAAATCTGCTGCTGATCCACTGGCAAAATCTGCTGCCCCATCGCGACCTGCGGCCAGAATGCCAGTGCTTTGAGCTGGCCCATCAGCATGTCGCCCATTAACAGCGGGTCGGCTTTTTTTAATCGCTTATTCTGTTGTGCCGCCTTGATCCAGGTGACGATGCCTTGCTCGCTCTGTTTGAGCTTGTCGACCATGTCGCGCGCGCGGTCTGGCGTATGGATGGTGGCGGCGACGGCGACGCGGGCTAAGTCGAGAAAATTTGGATCGCACAGCATGCGCATCTTGCGGCTTAAGAAATCTTCCAGCTGCGTTTGCAGGCTGGCTGTGCTGTCGTACTGCAGCGCTACCTGGGTGGTTGCGGTTTGCCAGAGTTGCAGCAAAATTGCGGAAAATAATTCGTCTTTACTGGGGAAATGGTTGTACACCGTGCGCTTGGATACCTCGGCGGTGGCGGCGATTTTATCCATGCTGGTGGCTTCAAAACCATTGTTGCGGAATTCAAGTATGGCGGCTTGCAAGATCGCTACACGCTTGCGCTCGGTCTGGCGCTGGGGGGCGGGCATGGTTGGGCTTGTCTTTTCGCTCATGAAAAAATGACTCAGAAAATAATTTGAAGAATTTTACACTAGGTAGTTTACTTTATTCATTTTTAAAACTACACTGTGTAGTGTAAATTGTAGATTTTAATCAAATCTGTAGCCCCAACCCGGAGTGTAAATTGCCATGAACCACCCTACTGAAACTTGTTTTGCCCAAGATAAATCTAGCCCTGACCAGCAAGTCGAGCTATCGAGCTCGCGTTACGTGAACCGCCGCACGCTGCGCGAGCCTGGCTTCTTGCAAAGCTTGCATCTGGCCTGGCGCTTTCTATTCAACAAACCCAGCAATACCGTGCCGGCGGGCAGTATTCCCGTGCATGAATTGACGCAAGAGGCTTTGCTGGCTGCGCCTGACAATAGCTTGTTTCGCCTAGGTCATTCGACACTGCTGATGAAACTGAACGGGGCATTCTGGCTGACTGACCCTGTGTTTTCTGAGCGGGCCTCGCCGTTTCAATGGCTGGGGCCGAAGCGTTTTCATCAGCCGCCGATCAGCATTGCCGATTTACCTGCGATTAAGGGCGTGATCCTTTCGCACGACCATTTCGATCATCTGGATAAAGCCGCGATCTTGCAGCTAGCCGATAAGGTGGAACATTTTCTGACGCCTACCGGGGTCGGTGACCGCCTCATCGCCTGGGGCATCGCCGCTGCCAAGGTGCAGCAACTGGCCTGGTGGCAAAGCACAACGGTAGACGGCATCAAATTTGTTGCGACCCCGGCGCAACATTTTTCTGGTCGCTCACTACGCGATCGCGACCAGACCTTATGGGCTTCATGGTGCATTTTGGCGGACGATATGCGGGTGTTCTTTAGCGGTGATTCCGGCTATTTTCCCGGCTTTAAACAGATCGGCGAGCGCTATGGCCCGTTTGATCTGACGCTGATAGAAACCGGGGCTTACGACAAGCTTTGGCCGGATGTGCATATGCAACCGGAAGAATCTTTGCAGGCGCATCTGGATTTGCGCGGCAAGTATCTGCTGCCTATCCACAACGGGACGTTTGATCTGTCTTTGCATGCCTGGTATGAACCCTTCGAACGTATAGTTGACCTCGCCGCCAGACATGGCGTGCGCATCAGCACCCCGCGCATGGGCGAAGCAGTCGACATGGCAGAGCCACAGGCCGGACAACGCTGGTGGCTGTTGCCGAGTACACGGGAAGCCAGTACAACACGCCAATCACGCTTAAGGCTGTGCGCTGCTCGAGTGGAATAACTACACATCAAAAAACCGTATTGAATTTCCACCGGCCACTTTGGCGTGATACATGGCGGTATCGGCGCGCCTGATAATTTCCTCAATGTCGGCCTCATGTTTCAGGAACAGCACCACGCCTATACTTGCCGTGCAATGATGCTCCATGTTGGCGTCTGTCCTGCCCTCTTGCTCAGTTTTCAGGAGATACGGTTTATCCAGACAGCCTAATAGTTTCTCTGCGATGAGACGTGCCTCGATATGTGATTTTTTCCTGTCTATGTCGAGATCACTTAAGGCCACTACAAACTCATCGCCGCCAAAGCGCGCCACGATGTCTTGCTCGCGTACGCAAGTGCTGATGCGGCGAGCCGCCTCTATCAATAACAGATCGCCCACTTGATGTCCCTGCATATCATTGATGGGTTTGAATTTATCCAGATCCAGAAACATCAAGGCGCCATAGCGCGCGCTACGATTGCTGGAGGCCAGGATTTGGCTCAGCCTATCGTTCAACAGCAGGCGATTCGGCAACAGCGTCAAGGGATCGTGCAGGGCCAGATTGAGAATTTGCGCCTCGGCTTGCTTGCGTTCAGTGATGTCGCGCGCTGCCGCAAACACCCCTTGCAAGCGTCTGTCGCGGTCGTAAAAAGTGGTGGCGTTATACGACACGACGGTTTCCTTACCGTCACGGGCACGCGCGGTCAGTTCGTAGTTGGTGACCTTTTTTTTGATTAACACCAGATTGATGCCGGCCTCGGCGCGTTCGGGATCGGTGAAGTAATTTTTAAACGGCGCGCCTATCAATTCATCGCGTGTGCAATCAGTCAGCGCTTCCATTTGTTTGTTGACGTCGGTGATGACGCCGGAAGGATCGGTCGTCATCAGGGCATCGATATTCGATTCAAATAACGAGCGCGTGTAGAACTGATGATCGCGCAAGCGCTGGCCCAGCAATTTTTGTTCGGCCTCAATCTGCTTGCGCGCGGTGTTGTCGGTACCGATCAGCAAATAGCCGATGATGGCATCGTGCGCATCACGCAAGGCAGTGACCGAAACCACGGCCGGAAAACGGCTGCCGTCCTTGCGAATATAGGTCAGCTCATAGATATCTTCAATTCCGCGTGAGGCCTTAAATACCAGGGCTTCAAAACCCGGCGCTATCGGCGTCTCCAGCTCTACGCTAAGGGCCTTGGCACGCGCGATGACTTCCTGCGGATCCGAAATATCGGCTGGGGTAATCTTGTTCATCACTTCTGCCGCGGTATAGCCCAACATGCGTTCGGCACCCACGTTAAACAACTGGATCACACCCTTGGCATCGGTGGCGATACTCGAGAAATTGGCGCTGTTAAAAATCGCTTTTTGCAAAGCGCCGGCCTTCAGCAAGGCTTCTTCTGCATGCTTGCGTGCGGTATTGTCGGTACCAATCAGCAGATAGCCGATGATACCGCCCTGAATATCATGCAAGGCCGTGACCGACACCACCGCAGGGAAACGGCTGCCATCCTTGCGTATATAAGTCAGTTCATAAATATCTTCGATGCCGCGTGAGGCCTTGAAAACCAGCGCTTCAAAACCCGGTGCAATCGGCGTTTCCAGTTCTGCGCTCAGCGCCTTGGCGCGCGCGATGACTTCCTGCGGATCAGAAATATCGGCCGGGGTAATTTTATTCATCACCTCGGCGGCGGTGTAGCCGAGCATGCGTTCGGCACCGACATTAAAAATCTGTATCACACCCTTGGCATCGGTGGCAATGCTGGAGAAATTGGCGCTATTGAAAATGGCGTTCTGCAAAGCTCCTGCTTTTAACAGCGCTTCTTCAGCCTGTTTGCGCGCGGTGTTATCGGTGCCGATCAGCAGGTAACCGATGATGCCTTCGTCTGCATCCCTAAGTGCAGTGACCGAGACCACTGCCGGAAAACGGCTGTTGTCCTTGCGGATATAGGTCAATTCGTAGATGTCTTCGATCCCGCGCGAGGCCTTGAACACCAGCGCCTCAAAGCCCGGCGCAATCGCTGTTTCCAGTTCTATGCTCAGGGCTTTGGCGCGCGCGATGACTTCCTGCGGATCAGAAATATCCGCCGGCGTAATCTTGTTCATGACCTCGGCCGCCGCATAGCCCAACATGCGCTCGGCACCGACATTAAAAATTTGTATGACGCCTCTGGCATCGGTAGCGATACTGGAGAAATTGGCGCTGTTAAAAATGGCACTTTGCAGAGCACCAGTTTTCAGCAAGGACGCTTGCCTTTGTACCTCGGCAATGCCCGCCACCACGCCAGTAGCCAACGTAGACACGGTAGAATTGCGAATTTTTTTGGACATGGAAAACCTAGCTGAGAACACGAAACGCCATTACAAATAAATGAGGCTGACACTGATAGAATTGAATGGAAGAGAACCAGCATAAGATCTACTGCTTCATCTTAGGCTTTCAATTCGACTTGCTATGTGCGCTAACAGACGGATAGCCAAAAATATTTCTACTTATGCTATTTATGCTATTTATGCTCGCGTTAAAAACAAGGCTATATTTCTGGTGATAATCAGCAGTTGTGAGAACGACTGAAGGCGCTTATGCTGTGCGGGAATTCAAGATAACAATCGGCTAGCGCTATAAACTCACGCTGCGCTGTCACCATCAGAGACCATCTATGAAAAAACTCCTTGCGTGTGCATGCTTATTTGCATCCTCCGGCATCACGGTATTGTCTGCATCGCCAGCATTGGCGCAGAGCATGCCGAAAGATGCTGATGCAAAACTTTGGGCGAAGGCTTTAAAGATTCATAGCTCCGCCATCATCGTTGATGGCCACAACGATATTCCTACGCCGCTGCTTGATGACGATTTTAATTTGGCGAATGACTCGGTCGGAAAATTTCATAATGATGGCGACCCGTATCACACCGATTTAGCGCGCTTCAAAACGAGTGGCCTCACCGCCGAATTTTTTTCTATCTATGTCTCCGGTGATACCTTGAAAACCGGTGGTGCGATGCGCCGCGCGATGGACATGATAGATAGCCGCAACCGTGAGGTGGAACGCCATCCAGATGCGCTGCTGGCCTGCACTACGGTGGCCGAAATTCGTGCAGCAAAAAAACGAAACAAGGTCTGCGCAATGATGGGCATAGAAGGCGGCTATGCGATAGAAAATTCCCTATATGCCTTGCGCAATTTCTACCGTTTGGGAATCCGATATATGACCTTGACGCACAATGTCTCGCACGCTTGGGCAGATGCCCATGGCGATGTGCCAAAGAATAATGGCCTGAGCGAATTTGGCAAAGACGTGGTGCATGAAATGAATCGCCTCGGCATGCTGGTGGATATTTCTCACGTGTCAGAAAAAGTCATGAACGATGTGCTGGACATCTCGACGGCACCGATCATCGCTTCGCATTCTGGTGCAAGAGGAGTCAATGATCACACCCGCAATGTGCCGGATGCGGTCTTAAGACGCGTGGCGGACAATGGTGGCGTAGTCATGGTGAATTTTTTTCCGGCCTTTCTGGATGCCAGAAGCCGACGCGAATTTGATGAGAGAAATGTGCAACTCAAGAATGAGATGGATGCACTGCAAATTCAGTACAAAGACAATCAGGCTGCGCGGGTTGAAGCCGAACACCAACTCTGGACCGCGCATCCTATCTACCTCCCCAGCTATACACGCATCGTTGACCATATCGATTACATCAAGAATATCGCCGGTATCGACCACGTCGGAATTGGTGCAGATTATGACGGCATTCCATTCATGCCAATTGGAATGAACGGCATGGAAGATCTGCCCTTGCTGACCTATGAAATGCTACGCCGTGGCTATACCGAAGTTGAGATCAAAAAAGTCTTGGGTGAAAACTTTTTACGCGCCTTTGCAGAGGCAGAAGTTGTGGCAAAAATTGGTAGTAGAAAAATTAGTGCTGATGGTAGTTTGAGGAAGTTTGTGCCGTGAGTTTGGTGAGTTGAATTTTTGCGGAGAGATGTACGACATTACTTAGTGACGTACTTGGTTGCAGAACGCTTATATTTATTTCAGCCTTTATTTTGACCGCCACACCCCCATCCTAGCCTTCCCCCTAAGAAGGGGAAGGTACTTGATTCGGTAATTTTGAACTCTTTGCGTAGCTTCATCCAACGGCAATCATATTGGTTTTGATTTTGCGTTTGACCTTGGTTTTGCAGTTGGTTTTGACTTGGAATTCCGCTTTTGAGCTGCTGATTGTGCGAGGCAGAAAATGGAAAAAGAAGCGCCCTTGTCTGAGGTATAGCAGGGGTTTCGTGGTGCATGCACCACGCCTGCGTTACGGTATTCGCTTGCAAGCGAATATGCGCCCTGCAAGGGCAGCGAGTTGTGGGCGCTTCCCATTTTGTGACTTGCACAATCGGGCACCCGAAGGGCAGCGAAAGCGGTCGCCTTCTTTTGCTTACATTTTCTTGGCGAAGCAAGAAAAGTGAGCGACTGTCGGGCCACCCCCGACCGGCAATCCCAAATCAACAACCGCTAATAATGCAGGTAAGAACGGTAAATAAATGTTGGGCTGATGAAGCCTTAGCCCGACGGTGACTACCTAAATAAAAGAATCAGGAATTATCGATTTCAGTAGTAGTAAATTCTATTCCACCGATCCAGCCAGCAACAAGGTTATAAACCCAGGCACCAACTAGCGTGAATATGAAACCGAACACCAAATACATCACCGGCATTAAAAGCATCATTCCTGACATTGGAAATCTAGGGCCAGGGATCATGGACATCGAGATGAACATAAACAGGACGAAAGGAAGAGAAATAACGAAGTACAAAACCGCCATGACTTTAGCTGTTTGAAGAGGTGAAATGCTTTTGATTTGTTTACGCATAATTTGTTGTTATACCTAGTTAGATTAAAGGAATCATTATCTCCGCAAGGAGTGTAACACCAGCTTACTCAATTAATTGGTAAAGCAAATTGATATCAAAATTTTTTGTTCCGCCAGGAACATAAAAATATTCGGATTAGCGAATGTATCTTAGATGGAATACGGCTACAAAAACCAGTTACGTGTTGTGAGCCAAATGCTCTGTGGCATTCATGTGAATTCCAAAGTAATTCTACGAAGCCAGAACTTTGACTATAATTTTTACCTGGTTTGGCGGGCGTCCCATATTTTCTAACGCTACTAAACGCAAAAAAAAGTGGGATTACTTCATGCAAAGTAATCCCACATTTAGACCTCAAGCATCCTGCAAATTGCCCGGAATAACTCCAGGCCATTGTGACGCTAAACCAACATTATGGTGCGCAAGTCACGCCAACTGCGGCGAAAGCAGAAGCGACATCGGCAGCGCTGTAACTACGGTTAGTTGCAGCTGATTGAACGCCGCAAGCGCCTTGATTAAAGGTGCTGGATGCTGTCCAGTACAAACGGTTTGCGTCAGCCATAACTTGGAAAGCCATCTTGGTAGACCAGCCTGCCTTGGTTGCCAACAAATAGAACGCCTTGTTGTAAACACCGCTGGTGTAATGCACGTCCATGGTGCTGGTGAACTTCGAGGCGTTATCGATAGAACCGCCATCCAATGGTGGGTTGTACATGTAACGCAAAGCGCCGGCGGCCTTGAAGATTTCTGCGCCAACCTGGAAGTCGTTGGTGCCCTTCATGTAGTTTTCAGCCGCTTCACCCGCCATATCGGAGAAAGCCTCGTTCATACCACCGGACATACCGGAATATGTCAAACCGGCATTTTGCTCAGTAAAACCGTGGCTGACTTCGTGTGAAGTCACATCCAGCGATACCAATGGGTAGAAAGTTGATGCGCCGTCACCGAAGCTCATCGCCGTACCGTCCCAGAATGCATTTTCATAGGCGCGCTTGTAGTGCACGCGCATCAGCAATTTCTGGCTGATTGGACGCTGACCGAGCCAGTCGTGGTACATGCTGAATACGATGCCACCGAAATAATGCGCATCGTTCATCGGTGCATAACCGCCATTGATGGCCTTGGTAGTGTTACGTGGGCAGGTATAGCTGAATGGCGCTTTCGGAACGCGTGTGCCTTCACCCATGTTATAGGTGGCGACATTTACGTTGTCCAGCGAACAAGTAGTGCCGACTTGCTTGACATCCATGAAGCCGTAAGTGGTGCCGTATTCGTATTGCTTAGTCTTGATATTGCCGCCAGGACCAGTGCCGATAGTGGCGTGGTTGATGCCTTCCCAATGACTCAGCACGACGCCTGTGTTGGCGTCGAGCATGTAAAACGGACGACGTGGCTCATCGGTGTTGGCGGCGTTGAAAGAAACCAAGTACACCAGATGTGCAACATTATTCGCACCCAACTTGATGTACAGCTTGGCTTGCTCGTTTTCTGTGTCGAAAATTTGTGCCTGAGTTTTTGCTTGCATCAAGGCATCTGATGTCGAGAAGATAGGCTTGACGCTAGGTAGGTCGTTGGAGAGGTTGCGCAAGGCTGCGCCGGTAACGTGGCTCTTGCCCTTGCCATCGTTATGTTCAACGATCGCTTCGTTCCAGACTGGTACGCCCATGTACATCTGAGTGTGACGGGTAACTGTCAGGCCACTTGCATATTTTTGACTACGTTCTGCTTTGAGCTCGCTCGCATTCAATCCGGCTTGGGCGTGCAGGGCACTGTTGCCGTGTACAGTATTGAGGACTTCGCGGTTTGCAGCGTTGGCAGAAAAAGCGGCAGTAATCAGTGCAGCGATTAAAGTAGGACGTGCTATTTGATTCAGTGTACGCATTAGTATGTATCTCCGATATTTATGTATAAAAAAAGGATACGATTTACCTGCTGAAAAGATCCGTCCACCGAGCTTGCTGATGAGATGCAGACCACGCGCAAAAGCAGAGATTACCGTTATCGCTTAATTGTCAAAATGAAAAAATGTTTTCTTTTGATCTGATTTTCTGAACAAATAATATCAGGAAGTGTGAAAGATTGAAAAATTTTTGAACCAAAATTCTGAATGTATGTCGTTTTTTTGCGTGAATAAAAATGCATCATGGCAATTTTTTAACGAACATCAAATATCTACTGGATCGATCTCCACACCCCATTTAACCCTGCTCTTCAGCGCCCGCAAAGAGCTTATCCACTCCTTTAAAAACGCCTGCAAAGCTGGACGCGAGACCGACTCGACCAAGAGCTGCGCCCTATCCATATTGGCGACACGCGTCATGGTCATCGGTATCGGATCGTGAATGGTGATCCCGACATGCTCGGTACAAGTGGCGGCCTGGTGCAGAAAATCTAATGCGGTTTGCAATTCTTTGGCTTCAGCACGCAGCAAGGCCTGGTAAATAAAGGGTGGCATGGCAGCTTGCTGGCGCTCCTCCAGCAAATCATCGGCAAACCTGTCGTAGTCGTGTGCCATCAGGGCGTGGTACAGCGGATGATCGGGGTAGCGGGTTTGCACCAAGACTTCGCTGATATTGCCGCCCTCCTTTTGCGCGGCGCGGCCAGCCCGGCCAGCCACTTGCATGAGCTGGGCAAACAGGCGTTCGCTGGCGCGATAGTCTTGCGAGAACAGTGCGCTGTCCGGGTTGAGCGCGCCGACCAGTGTCAGGTTCTTAAAATCGTGCCCTTTGGCAACCATTTGTGTGCCGATCAGGATATCGACCTCGCCTCTATGCACTGTGTCGAAGGCGGCTTCGGCGCTGCCTTTTAATCGCGTGGAGTCGGCATCGATACGGAACACCCTTGCCTCCGGGAAAATTAAGCGCAGGCCTTCTTCCATCCTCTGGGTGCCGCGCCCCAAAGGTTGCAGATCGATATTGCCGCAAGTGGGGCAGTTGCGCGGGATGCGTTGCTCGAAGCCGCAGTGATGACAACAGAGTTTGTTATCAAGTTTATGCATAACTAAATGCGCGGTGCAACGCGTGCAATTGCTGATCCAGCCGCAGGCATCGCAGGCGATCACGGGTGCGTAACCACGCCGGTTGAGAAACAGAAGTGATTGCTCACCTCTCTCCAACCGCTTACGGATTGCGTTGATCAACGGCGTGGTCAAGCCATCTTTGGGTTTTTCGTGTTCCAGATTGATGACTCGGACAACTGGCAAGACGGCATCTTTAACGGCGCGTTCACGTAATTCCAGTTTGCGGTAGCGCGGGCCTTTGCTGTGTTGCCAGGTCTCTAGCGACGGCGTGGCGGAACCCAGCACAACTGGAATGCCCAGCTGATGGGCGCGCCAAACCGCCAGGTCCCGTGCCGAATAGCGCAGGCCTTCTTGTTGCTTATAAGAAGGATCGTGCTCTTCATCGATGACGATCATTTTCAGATGCGGCAGGGAAGCGAGGATCGCCAGACGGGTACCGAGGACGATGCGCGCCTGACCGTGGTGTGCCGAAAGCCAATGCAGTAAGCGCTCACCTTCCGCCATGCCGCTGTGCAAAGTCGCGATCTGTATGCCGGAAAAGCGCAGGCGTAAATTATTCTCGAGTTGTGGCGTGAGGTTGATTTCTGGCACCAGAATCAGGACTTGGGCCTCGCTTGATTGCGCAAGGATGCGCGCAGCGGCTTGCAAATAGACTTCGGTCTTACCGCTGCCAGTGACGCCGTACAGCAAATGCGGGGCGAACCCTTGCGCACCGGCAATGGTATCAACCGCCGCTTGCTGAGCGGGATTGAGCGCAGGTTCCGCACTCGGACTTGGGCTGGCGTCATGCGCGGGTTGCAGTTTCGCCAGTTTCTTCAGATTACGTTCTAAAGAGGTGGCCTTACCGGCGCGCAGATTGCGTGGCAAGGCGGGTACCGCCACTTCACCCAAAGGACGCTGATAATAGTCGGCGGCGAATTCGCACAGAGCCAACCACTGCTGATTTAAAGGCTGCATTTGGTGCCGCACTTCAAGCACATCTTTCAGCTTGGCCGCCGGCACCTCGGTATGCTGGCTGATCCCGACGATCAAGCCCATCAGCTCTTGCCGGCCAAATGGGACTAAGGCCAATTGTCCGATTTGCGGCTTTTGCCCGTCGAGTTGAGCAGGATTTCCCTGCTCATCCGATTGCCCTGAAGCAATGGGCGTCCAGCGATAGTCGAAAGTGGTATCGAGTGGCGTGTCAAGTGCGATGTTGAGGATGAATTGTTCCACGAACTTAATGTAACTCTTGAAGTAATGCGCTAACTTGCGGTTTCATAAGGCCTTTTTGACATATCCACAATTCCTGTGGATAACTTTGTGGAGAACTCTCTATTGACAAGGCTTTGCGCTAGTCTTTATGCGGGTTTCGACAGATTGCTCATTCTACATGCAAGGAAACAATCCTTTTAAAAACAATGACTTGCAAAACTGAACAACTTTATGAAAATAAATTTTCTCAACAAATTTAGTTTCCTCAAATTTGTGCATAACTAGCTTATTGGTGCACAGATTGCAAATAAATATTGTGTGTATTTTACGAACTTTCCAAGTCTTTATGCGCTGAAAGGCGCGCCGGCATTACGTTTTGCATTGCACCATGACGTATTAGCAAGGGCAACGGAAGCATTGCAATATATTAATGACCTTTTCTTAAGACCATTGCCCTATTTTATTCTGCTCTTTGCTCACCTTGGCGCATCTTGCGGCTGACTTCGTGCACTGTTTCAACCAACACCGTGACCGCTTCCGGCGGGGTAAATTGCGAGATACCGTGGCCCAGATTAAACACGTGTCCGTGCCCCGCTGTTGGCTTGCCATATGACTGCAATGCGGCGGTGACCTGTTCGCGGATTTGCGCCGGATCGGCAAATAGGACAGCCGGATCAAGATTGCCTTGCAAGGCGACTTTATGTCCAACCTGCGCACGCGCCTGGCCCAAATTCATGGTCCAATCCAGACCCAGGGCATCGGCACCGATATCGGCCAGCTGCTCCAGCCACAGTCCACCACCTTTGGTAAAGACGATCACCGGAATCCGCTGACCGTCTTTTTCACGCTGCAATTGATTCACCACGTCTTGCATATAGCGCAGCGAAAAGCGCTGATATGCGCCATCCGCCAAAGCCCCGCCCCAACTATCAAAAATCATCACAGCCTGGGCGCCAGCATCGATCTGGGCATTCAGATACGCAGCAACCGCATCGGCATTGGTGCGCAGGATGTGCTCCATCAAATCCGGGCGTTTGTACATCATGCTCTTGACCGTGTGGAAGTCACGCGAGCCCTGGCCTTCCACCATGTAACAGGCTAGCGTCCATGGGCTGCCGGCAAAACCGATCAATGGAACACGGCCATTTAGTGTTTGACGGATTTGTGTGACTGCGTCGAAGACATATTGCAGACTACCTGGCTCCGGCACTTTAAGCGCCATGACGTCTTTTTCATCCTTGAGCGGGCGCTCAAATTTCGGACCCTCACCTTCTTCAAAATACAGCCCCAAGCCCATCGCATCGGGCACCGTCAAGATATCCGAAAACAAGATCGCGGCATCGAGCGCAAATCGATCCAGCGGTTGTATTGTGACCTCGGTGGCGAAATCCGGATTCTTGGCCAGACTTAAAAACGAACCGGCACCTTTGCGCGTGGCTCGGTATTCAGGCAGATAACGGCCAGCCTGACGCATTAACCATAACGGGGTGTAATCGGTTTCCTGACGTAGCAAGGCTTTCAGAAATGTATCGTTCTTGAGTGGCGCAAAAGGTGTGGACATAAAAACTTTCGGATAGTCTAAATATTTCATGCAAACAGCAAAACAGCATTATCGCCGATGGACAGACTAGCCGCATCTGATCTGACGCAATTTGCCTGCAGAACATTGAAACTTAAATGGAATTTAATTGCAGTTAAATTACAAATAAGTTGCAATTGAGCTGTGGATAACTTTGTGGACAATTATTGAAGATTTTGGCAGCTTAATGAAATATCGATATTTTTATTTAAGATGACAAGCTAAGCTATTGATTTCATTCAATTTAGATTTTAAGACTTAAAAAAGTGGTCTTATCAGCATCTGATTTTAAGGATCCACATTGTGCATAAGTAAGTTTCTACTTTTATTATTTTGCTTAAATTTTCAGCAAAATAATTTAATGATTAGTGCTTGCTGGCGGCGCGCGTTGCGTGTTCTATCTTGAGACATTTATCCATAATCACATGCAGGCCTGCCTTTTCTGCGAGTGCGGCGGCTTCCTCGTTGATGATATCTAACTGCATCCAGACACATGATGCCCCTACTGCTATCGCCTCATCGACGATAGGCGGAATATCCGCCGATTTTCTAAAGCAATTGACGATGTCGATTTTCAAACCGGTGGCGTTAACTGCTTCTGCCAAGTTGGCATAGCAGTGCTCACCCAAGATGATGCTTCCGGCCCGACTCGGGTTGATAGCAAGAATGCGATAGCCATTACTTTGCATATACTCGGCCACTTCATAGCTGGCTCTTGCCACTTTGGGCGAGAGGCCAACCACGGCGATGGTTTTGGCGGTTTTCAATAAATGCTCAATGAGCTTGTCGCGCATAATGATCCCTTCAAATAATGCTTTTTGCTTGCATTGGACAAAAAATAAAAGGCAGCCTGGGCTGCCTTTTATTTTACTGCCTGTGCAGAGCGCACGGCAGAGTATCTTACTAAATTACCGTTTTACTCGCAGTTTTGCGATTGCTGCCAATTGTGCTATCGCTACTGCCAATTCTGCCTGCGCTTGCGCGTAGTCAATTTTGGAATCGCGATTTACCAGAGCTTCTTCGGCCATTTTCTTGGCTTCTTCAGCTTTGGCTTCATCCAGATCGTGACCGCGAATCGCGGTATCGGCCAGAACAGTCACAGTATTTGGCTGCACTTCAAGTATGCCGCCAGCGACAAAGACGAGTTCGTCTTCCGCTTGGCCTGCAATCTTGATGCGCACCGCGCCCGGCTTGATGCGCGTGATCAAGGGAGTGTGTTTTGGATAGATACCCAATTCACCCGCTTCACCCGGCAACGCAACGAACTCGGCTTCACCGGAGAAGATCAACTCTTCCGCAGAAACTACGTCAACGTGAATAGTGTGTGCCATATTCAAACTTTCTGATTCGTCAAAGGTTCAAAAAATGCACTGCATCATATTTGAGAAACTCCACGAACAATCAAACGATTGTCCGCAGAATTAAATCAAATTAAGCAGCCATTTTCTTCGCTTTTTCGATTGCTTCGTCGATAGTGCCTACCATGTAGAACGCTTGCTCTGGCAGGTGATCGAGTTCGCCGGAAGCGATCATTTTGAAACCCTTGATCGTATCTTTCAGCGAGACGTATTTACCTGGTGAACCGGTAAACACTTCAGCAACGTGGAAAGGCTGGGACAAGAAACGTTGCATCTTACGTGCACGAGCAACTAATAACTTATCTTCAGGCGCCAATTCATCCATACCCAGAATCGCGATAATGTCGCGCAATTCTTTGTAGCGCTGCAAAGTACCTTGAACAGCGCGTGCTGTTTCATAGTGCTCTTGACCAACGACTTGTGGATCCAATTGACGCGATGTTGAATCGAGTGGATCAACCGCTGGGTAAATACCCAATGAAGCGATATCACGCGACAGAACAACTGTCGAATCCAAGTGGGCAAACGTGGTCGCTGGAGATGGATCAGTCAAGTCATCCGCTGGAACATACACGGCTTGAATCGAAGTGATCGAACCAGTTTTAGTTGAAGTGATACGCTCTTGCAAGCGACCCATTTCTTCAGCCAAAGTCGGTTGGTAACCCACAGCGGATGGCATACGACCCAACAGCGCAGATACTTCAGTACCGGCCAAAGTGTAGCGATAGATGTTATCGACGAAGAACAACACGTCTTTACCTTCATCGCGGAAACCTTCAGCGATAGTCAAACCAGTCAAGGCAACGCGCAAGCGGTTTCCTGGTGGTTCATTCATCTGACCGTAAACCATGGCAACTTTGGAGTTCTCTGGATTTTCCAGATCAACAACCTTAGCATCAGCCATTTCGTGGTAGAAGTCATTACCTTCACGAGTACGCTCACCCACACCAGCAAACACGGACAAGCCGCTGTGTGCTTTAGCGATGTTGTTGATCAGTTCCATCATGTTGACTGTCTTACCGACACCAGCACCACCGAACAAACCAACTTTACCGCCTTTGGCAAACGGGCAGATCAAGTCAATCACCTTGATACCTGTTTCCAACAGCTCTTGCGATGGCGACAATTCGTCGTACGCAGGTGCTTTGCGGTGGATCGATGCTGTAGTTTCACGGCTAACCGGACCACATTCATCAATCGGGTTACCCAATACGTCCATGATACGACCCAGTGTTGCTTTACCGGTAGGCACCATAATTGGCTTACCAGTGTTGGTCATCATCATGCCGCGGCGCAGACCATCGGAAGTACCCAGCGCGATACAACGGACTATGCCGTCGCCCAATTGCTGTTGCACTTCTAATGTCAGGTCTGAACCTTCCATCTTTAAGGCGTCGTAGATCTTAGGCATCGCATTGCGTGGAAATTCAACGTCCACAACAGCGCCGATACACTGAACGATTTTGCCATCAGCCATGTTCGTTCCTTCAATAAATAAAATTCAGTTTAGACCGCTGCCGCGCCGGCAACAATCTCGGAAAGCTCTTTGGTAATCGCAGCTTGACGGGTTTTGTTATAAATTAACTTCAACTCACCAATCACGCTTACTGCGTTATCGCTAGCTGATTTCATCGCCACCATACGTGCCGATTGTTCAGACGCCATGTTTTCAGCGACAGCCTGATAAATCAGCGCCTCAACATAACGTACCAACAATTCATCAATCACCGTTGTCGCGTCTGGTTCGTAAATGTAATCCCATGAATGGGATGATTTATTCACTTCCAGCTGATCAGCCTGCAGGGGCAATAACTGCTCCAGTACTGGCTGCTGCTTCATGGTGTTAACAAATTTGTTGTAGCAAACGTAGACTGCATCTAACTTACCGTCCTGATACGCATCCAGCATTACTTTGACTGGACCGATCAGTTTATCGAGGTGAGGTGTATCGCCTAATTGCACTACGTGCGAGACGACAGGTGCACCCACCCGATTCAGGAAACCTAGACCTTTATTACCAATTGCGACCGCTTCAATTTTTGCGCCGCTACCCTCGACTTCACGCATTTTGTTGGTGACCAAACGTAATACGTTGGTATTCAAGCCACCGCACAAACCCTTGTCTGTGGTGACAACGATCAAGCCAACTCTCTTGGACTCTGCTCGTTGGACCATAAAAGGGTGCGTGTACTCAGGGTTAGCCTTGGACAAGTTCGCCGCGATATTACGAATTTTTTCACTGTATGGACGAGCCGCACGCATCCGCTCTTGCGCTTTACGCATTTTGGATGCGGCGACCATTTCCATCGCCTTAGTGATCTTCTTCGTATTTTCTACGCTTTTGATCTTGCCACGTATCTCTTTACCTACAGCCATGAGTATTTACTCCTTCTAGCTCAGGTAAATTAAAACGCGCCGGATTTTTTGAAATCAGCAACCGCAGCAGACATGGCAGCTTCGCCATCTTTGTCGAGTTGTTTGGTTTCTTCTATCTTTTGCAATAACGCAGCGTGGCTAGTCTTCATGAAGTTATGTACGCCAGCTTCGAAAGCCAAAACTTTAGCGACAGGTACATCATCCAGGAAACCCTTGTTGACTGAGAACAAAGTCACCGCCATCAATGAAATCGACAATGGAGCGTACTGAGCTTGTTTCAACAATTCGGTAACGCGTGCACCACGATCTAATTGCTTACGTGTTGCCGCATCCAGATCAGAAGCGAACTGCGCAAACGCAGCCAATTCACGATACTGAGCCAAATCGGTACGAATACCGCCGGACAGGTTTTTGATGACCTTAGTCTGAGCAGCACCACCAACGCGCGATACTGAAATACCAGCGTTAATCGCTGGACGGATACCAGCGTTGAACAAGGATGTTTCCAGGAAGATCTGACCGTCAGTAATCGAAATTACGTTGGTTGGAACGAAGGCGGAAACGTCACCAGCTTGAGTTTCAATGATAGGCAATGCTGTCAATGAACCTGTCTTACCTTTAACTGCACCGTTGGTGAATTTCTCAACGTAGTCAGGATTCACGCGTGCTGCGCGCTCTAACAAACGGGAGTGCAGGTAGAACACGTCGCCTGGATATGCTTCGCGACCTGGTGGACGGCGCAGCAACAAGGACAATTGACGGTAAGCCACAGCTTGCTTGGACAAATCATCGTAAATGATCAAGGCATCTTCACCACGATCGCGGAAGTATTCGCCCATCGCGCAACCGGAGTAAGCAGAGACATATTGCATCGCTGCTGATTCGGCGGCGGTAGCAGCTACCACGATGGTGTATTCCATCGCGCCGTGGGCTTCTAAAGCACGCACTACGTTTTTGACGGAAGACGCTTTTTGACCAATCGCGACATAGATACATGTCACGTTTTGACCTTTTTGATTGATCACGGCATCAATCGCTACAGCTGTTTTACCAGTCTGACGATCGCCAATGATCAATTCGCGCTGACCACGACCAACCGGTACCATGGAGTCAATTGACTTCAGGCCAGTTTGCAAAGGTTCAGAAACGGATTGACGGGCAATAACACCAGGAGCGATCTTTTCGATAGGTGTCGTCAATTTTGCATTGATCGGACCTTTACCATCGATAGGCTGACCCAAAGCATTCACCACGCGACCGCGCAGTTCCGGGCCAATTGGCACTTCCAAAATACGACCGGTACATTTCACTGTATCGCCTTCGGAAATATGCTCGTAGTCACCGAGAATAACGGCGCCGACGGAATCACGTTCCAGGTTCAATGCCAGACCAAATGTATTGCCTGGGAATTCCAGCATCTCGCCTTGCATCGCGTCAGACAGACCGTGAATGCGGCAGATACCGTCGGTAACGGAAATAACCGTACCTTGATTACGAATCTCAGCTGTGTCGCCAAGGCCTTGAATCCGGCTCTTGATCAACTCGCTGATTTCTGATGGGTTGAGTTGCATACTAACTCCTAAAATTTTTTCTGTACTTAAGACCGCTTTAGGCGGTCAAAGCGACTTGCATCTGTTGCAGCTTGGCACGCACCGACATATCTAACACTTGATCACCAACCACGATACGCACACCACCGATCAGGGACGCATCCACTGTCACGGTTGGGTTGAGCTTGCGGCCAAATTTCTTTTCCAGTGTGATTGCCAGATCGCTTACCTGCGCTGCCGTCATGTCAAATGCACTGACGATTTCAGCATCTGCAGCGCCAGCTTCGGCGTTTTTCAGAGCATGAAACTGGGCAGCGATTTCGGGCAACAGGGTAATACGATCATATTCCGCGAGCGTATTGACGAAGTTTTTCGCTTCGACGCTATCGTTCAACGGAGACTTCAACACGGACAAGAAAGCTTCTGCAGTAAGTTCCGCAGAAACTTTTGGATTGTGAGCAAGTGCCTGTACATCAGGATGTGCTGCGACTTGCGCCATCTCGACAACCAGATCCGACCATGCGGACAGGTTGCCAGATTTGGCAACACGAAACAACGCTTCTGCGTAAGGACGAGCGACCGTTGCGATTTCAGCCATGATTACAGCTCAGTCTTCAATTGAGCCAACAAATCAGCATGTGCCGATGCATTGACTTCACGTTTCAGAATTTGCTCTGCGCCTTTGACTGCCAAATTGGCAACCTGGTCACGGAGTTCTTCGCGTGCTTTGGTGACTAAATTATCTGCTTCTGCTTTGGCGGCTGCAAGAATGCGTGCAGCTTCTGCGGAGGCAGTGTTCTTGGCTTCATCGACGATCATCTGGCCGCGTTTTTCAGCATCCAGGACGCGCTTCTGACCTTCTTCACCTGCACTAGCTAATTGCGCTTGTACACGTTTTTCAGCCGCTTGCATCTCAGCACGACCGCGATCGGCGGCAGCTAAGCCGTCGGCGATTTTCTTCGCGCGATCATCCAGTGCGTTCATTATCGGTGGCCACACGAATTTCATCGTGACGAAACACAGAATGAAGAACACCACGTACTGAACGAATAATGTTGCATTAAGGTTCACGGTAATTCCTTATCTAAATGGATCAAGCCGAAAGCAAACGCTTCCGGCACGAAAAGGAAAACTGATTAAGCGTGGAACGGGCTTGAGAACGCGAACATCATTGCAATACCAACACCGATCAGGAACGCAGCATCGATCAGACCAGCCAGCAAAAACATTTTAGTTTGCAAAGTGTTCATCAATTCTGGTTGACGAGCAGCCGCTTCCAGATATTTGCCACCCATGATGCCGATACCGATACAAGCACCGATAGCACCCAAGCCAATGATCAAACCGCAAGCCAAAGCAACAAATGATAAATCCGTCATGACAATTTCCTTAAAAGTAATAATAAAAAATGAAAATCAAAAAAACTAAAAACAAACTACTGTAATACCAAAACTAAACTCTAAATCTTAATGCTTGTCATGGGCCTGACCCATATACACCAGGGTCAACATCATGAAAATGAAAGCCTGCAAAAACACGATCAAGATATGGAAAAGTACCCATATAGTGCCGGCAAACAAATGTCCGAATACACCGAAAATAGTCAAGTTTGCACCCAAGAGGGCGATCAACAGGAACAACAATTCACCGGCGAACATATTGCCGTAAAGTCGCATTGCCAGAGAAACGGTTTTTGCTGCGAATTCAATGATTTGCAAAAGTAAGTTGAATGGCGCCATCCAGATACCAAATGGTGCGGAGATGAGCTCATACAGAAATCCACCGAGGCCTTTGATCTTGACGCTGTAATACAGCATCAAAGTGAACACGCCGAGTGCAATACCCATGGTGCCATTCAAATCTGCGGTCGGAACTACGCGGTGATGCGGGAAAATATGTTCAATATTTAAAAGTTTGAAGAGTCCGGAAAACAGATCGACTGGCAAAAAGTCGAGTGAGTTCATCAAGGCAACCCAAACAAAAATCGTCAATGCCATCGGTGCGATGAAACTGCGATCGCCATGCACGATGCTCTTAGATTGGTCTTCAACTAATTCAACCAGGATCTCAACTGCAGCCTGAAAACGACCAGGAACACCTGAAGTTGCGCGGCGTGCTGCGATGATTAAGAAGGTAAGTCCAAGGACACCGGCAAAAATTGACCAGAAAATGGTATCCATATTGAAGATACTGAAGTCGACTGGACTTTGCTGATGTGACGTCGAGAAATGACCAAGATGATGCTTGATATATTCTGACGCGGTAGGTGCTGCGTGCTCAATTGCGCTCATATTTGATGCCTAAAGAGTAAAATAAAATAACTTTTCATTACCACAATGAAGGCGACTAAAAAAGCCAGCCAGTTGACATCATGGTAAAAACTAACAACCGCCGCCATCAGGGCGATTGTCAGTGCAATTTTGGTAAATTCACCGAAGAAAAATGTCATCGGGTTGGCGCCACCTGGTTTTCGCGCATCGATAAAAAGACGCACGGCAAAAACAGCATTGGGGATCGCACAACAAAGTCCGCCGAACAAAGCGGATAGTCCCGAGGAAAGACCAGACACAAGACCTGCCACCAGCGCGACTATGAAGGCTGTCGCAAGTTGCAACAGAACGATACGCGCCATGCCATTCCCTCACTTACTCACTTAAAATTACTAAATTCCGTATTAAAATCGAAATAGCCGTTGAATTCCTTATTTTCGCCACAAAATTTGCGGTCTGAAAAAATTAAGTCCAGCCAAAACCCCAAAATTATACGTGGTAGTGCATTGCAGCGTCAAACGATTAATGCAATGCACCAAAATGAAACAATCCCGCGCCACTAGAGGGAGTTTTCAACTTTATTGAAAATACACCGGTGGGCTACTGACCACGAATTTTCAAAATTACGCCATCAAGTGAATCCAGATCAGCGAAATCGATGATCACTTGCCCCCTGCCCTTGGTACCCATTTTTAATACCACTTGCGTGACCAG
>JAZJYB010000102.1:0-10899 GCA_040390685.1 Pseudomonadota bacterium
TTTCCTGATTCCTGCGGCACCATCGTAATACAAGCTTCCACCGGGCAGGTAATTTCGCATAAATTACAGCCGACACATTCTTCCTTGATGACTTCATATTTATGCGCGCCGTCTGGCTGGATTAATTGTGCAATCGACTGGTGCGAAGTGTCTTCGCAGGCGATATAGCATTTGCCGCAGCCTATGCATTTATCCTGGTCGATCTCGGCGATGACCTGATAGTTCATGTCCAGGTATTTCCAGTCGGTGGTATTGGCTACGGCCTTACCGGCGAAGTCGGCGATTGTGGCGTAGCCTTTTTCGTCCATCCAGCGCGACAGGCCGTCTTTCATTTCTTCTACGATTCTGAAACCATGCAGCATCGCCGCAGTACAAACCTGCACCGAACCCGCGCCGAGTGCGATGAATTCTGCCGCATCGCGCCAGCTGGAAATCCCGCCTATGCCGGAGATAGGCAAGCCTTGCGTGGCCGGGTCGCGTGCGATTTCGGCCACCATATTCAGGGCAATCGGCTTGACCGCTGAGCCGCAATAACCGCCGTGCGTGCTGCGTCCGCCGACGATTGGTCTGGCTACCATTTGATCCAGATCTATCGAGGTAATTGAGTTGATGGTGTTGATCAGCGAGACAGCATCGGCACCACCGTTTTTGGCCGCGCGTGCCGGCTGGCGTATGTCGGTAATATTCGGCGTGAGTTTGACAATCACCGGTAGCTTGGAATATTGCTTGCACCAGCGCGTGACTCGTTCCACATATTCTGGCACTTGCCCCACCGCCGCGCCCATGCCGCGTTCCGGCATGCCATGCGGGCAGCCGAAGTTAAGTTCTATCGCATCGGCGCCGGTTGCGTCCACCAGCGGCAAGACCGTGCGCCATGCCTCTTCTTCGCAGGGGAACATCAGCGAAACTATCATCGCGCGGTCTGGCCAATCCTTCTTGACCTGGGTGATTTCACGCAAATTAATTTCCAGCGTTCGGTCGGTAATCAGCTCGATATTATTAAAGCCAAGCACCTCACGGTTCTTGCCATAGTGCGCCGAATAACGCGACGAGACATTCACTGCCGCCGGGTCTTCGCCCAGGGTTTTCCAGACCACGCCGCCCCAGCCGGCTTCAAAAGCGCGGATGACGTTATAGGCCTTGTCGGTCGGCGGAGCAGATGCCAGCCAGAACGGATTGGGTGCCTTGATGCCGGCAAAATTTATGCTTAGATCAGCCATGGCTGGCCTCCGATTTTGAAATCAAATCTGAATGAATTGCAGCAGCGGCAAGCTTGCCATGCTGGACTGCCTGCACGGTGAGATCCTGGTCCGGCGCGACGCAATCACCACCTGCATACACGCCGGGCAAGCTGGTCCTGAACTGTGCATCGACATGGATCTTGTCGGCCTGTTTTTGTAATGTGGCCGTAACCGGGTTGCTGAGATCCAAGGCCTGGCCGATGGCTTTAAAGATGGCGTCGGCGGCCAGTTCAAAAGTCTCGCCAGTGGCCATCAATTTTCCGCCATCCAGCCGTGTTTTTTCGAAGCGCATGCCGCATACTTTGCCGGCATCATCCAGCAAGACCGAGTACGGCTGCGCCCAGGCCTTGATTCTGACCTGATTCGCTTTGGCGATATCTTGCTCATGCCCGGTGGCCGACATCGCTTCCAGCCCGCGACGGTACACGATGGTGACATCTTCCGCTCCCAGACGCGCAATTTGCACCGCCATATCGATTGCGGTATTGCCGGCCCCAATCACCAGCGCGCGCTTTGGCACCGGCAAACGGTTCAAGTCCTGCGCCTGCCTCAACTCAGAGATATAGTCCACAGCCGGCAACAATCCCGGCGCATCTTCACCGGTCAAACCCAGGGCACGGCTGGCGCCCAGGCCTATGCCCAGAAACACCGCGGCATATTTATTCTGTAAATCCTGCAGTTGCAAATTTTCGCCGAGAGTCTGGCCGTAGTGGATGTGGATGCCGCCTATCTGCAGCAAGAATTCCACTTCGCGCTGCGCGTAATCGTCGGTCAGTTTGTATTTGGCGATACCGTATTCATTCAAGCCACCTGGCTTGGCGTGCGACTCAAATATCTCTACGTCGTTACCCAGCATCGCCAGCCTATGCGCGCAGGCCAGGCCGGCCGGGCCGGCACCAACTACGGCGACAGTGCGCCCGGTAGCTGCGGCACGAGGAAACGGATGGCTGTCGAAATGCATATGGTCGATTGCATGGCGCTGCAGCAGGCCGATCTTGACTGGCTGCGCCTCGGCATCGTGATTGCGTACGCAAGCTTGTTCGCACAGGATCTCGGTCGGGCAAACGCGCGCGCAGCTGCCGCCCAGGATATTTGATTGCAAAATAACCTTAGCCGCGCCATTGATATTGTCGTGCGCGATATTGCGGATGAAGCTGGCCACGTCAATCTCGGATGGGCAAATGCGTGTGCAAGGCGCGTCGTAGCAATACAGGCAGCGCTCGCTCTCTATCATTGCTTGACGCGCAGTCAATGGTGGTGCCAGATCAGTAAAGCGCGCGGCCAGTGCGTCATTACTGACTTCGGCTTTGGCGCTGGCCTGGCTCAAATGTTTCAGAGTTTCAATCATGGTCTATTCCTAGCTAAAATATTTTACTCTTGTCAGACATTAACCGAGATGTTCCAGCTGGGTATTTCGGTTACTAAAAAATATTTAAAAATTTTACCAAGTGGTAAAACTATGATGCCATAATAACCGCAGGATTTACATCGCAGATTGTCGTGCAATGCACAAAATTGTCATTTGCATAGCCGATCAGCAGCTTGCTCCGATACCTTATCGATACGAGCTGCCTGATACTTATACTCAAGAGAAATGGGGCGATAAAAATGTTAGAAAAAAGCGCAACTGAGCGCAATAAACCCGTTGTAAAAAAACCACTCGAGCGGGAACCGGATAACGCGCTGGACGCAGTTCCATCCGACAGGGCGCGCAATAACCGCAAGCGCGACAAACTCGAAGCTGATATCTTGCAACACGCAGTGAAGATGTTCGCTGAATGCGGTTACGAAGGTACATCGGTCGCCAGCATTGCCGCCGAGGTTGGCGTCTCAAAACAAAATTTGTTGTACTACTTCGTCAGCAAACAGATTTTGTACCAGCGCGTGCTTGATGACGTACTCGACGCTTGGCTGGATCGCATGAATAGCCTGGCCGACGAAAGCCGCGAACCGCAGGATTTATTGCGCAGTTACATACAGGCCAAACTGCGCTTTTCGCGTGAACAACCCTGGGGCTCGCGCGTGTACGCGATGGAAGTTATAGGAGGGGCGAAAATCTACGGTGAAGAGATCCGCAAGAAAGTCATCCCGCTGTTGCGCAAGGATATTGCGACCTTTGAAAAATGGATCAGCCAGGGGAAAATCGCGGAGGTTAATCCCACCCATTTACTCTTTTCGATCTGGGCGATGACACAATCGTATGCGGATTTTGCTACGCAAATGACCTTGGTGCTGAATCAGAAAAAACTCAGTGCGAAAGATTTTGAGGCGGCAGAAAAACTCATCGTCGATATGGTGCTGGCGGCGGTTGCTATCAACAACTAATCTTATAAAGCACCACGGCAGAAAAATGCGATCTGCCGTGTTTCTTCAACGCTAAACCTAAACCGTCAAAGGCTTGTAGCGTATGCGTTTTGGCTTGGCGCCTTCTTCGCCCAAACGTTTCTTTTTGTCGGCTTCGTATTCCTGATAGTTGCCATCGAAGAAGGCGACTTGCGAGTTGCCTTCGAAGGCCAGAATATGCGTGGCAATTCTGTCGAGGAACCAACGGTCATGTGAGATCACCATGACGCTGCCGGCAAATTCCAGCAGTGCATCTTCCAGGGCGCGCAGGGTTTCAATATCGAGATCGTTGGATGGTTCATCGAGCAGTAATACGTTACCACCTTGCAGCAAGGTTTTTGCCAGATGTAGACGACCGCGCTCACCACCGGATAAATTGCCGACGATTTTTTGCTGATCACCGCCTTTGAAGTTGAAGCGGCCCAGGTAAGCGCGCGATGGCATTTCAAAGCGACCGACAGTGAGTATATCTGCACCGTTGGCGACATCTTCAAACACGGTTTTCGTGTTGGTGAGGTCTTCGCGTGACTGATCAACCAGTGAGATCTTGGCGGTCTGGCCAAGCACGACTTCGCCGCTATCTGGCTGCTCCATGCCCTTGATCATTTTGAACAGGGTAGATTTACCGGCACCGTTAGGGCCGATGATGCCGACGATTGCGCCCGGCGGAATCTTGAAGCTCAGGTTGTCGATCAGCAGACGGTCGCCAAAGGCTTTGCTGACATTTTTAAATTCGATGACTTCATTACCTAAACGCTCGGCGACCGGGATAAATATTTCCTGAGTCTCGTTACGTTTTTGGTATTCGTGTTCGCTCATTTCATTGAATCTGGCCAGACGCGCCTTGCTCTTGGCTTGACGCGCTTTAGGATTCTGGCGTGACCATTCGAGCTCTTTTTGCAAGGCGCGTTGGCGCGCTGATTCGGTCGATTCTTCGAGTTTTAAGCGTGCTTGCTTTTGATCTAACCACGAACTGTAATTACCCTTCCATGGGATGCCTGCGCCACGGTCAAGTTCCAGTATCCATTCCGCCGCATTGTCGAGGAAGTAGCGGTCATGGGTAATCGCAACGACTGTGCCTGGGAAGCGCAACAGGAATTGTTCCAGCCAATCGACCGATTCTGCATCGAGATGGTTGGTCGGTTCATCCAACAGCAGCATGTCGGGCTTGGACAATAATAATTGGCACAGGGCGACGCGGCGTTTTTCACCACCAGACAGGACGGCGATTTTGGCGTCCCAAGGTGGCAGGCGTAGAGCATCGGCGGCCATTTCCAGCTGGAGTTCAACATTGTCGCCAGCTGATGTAGAGATGATGGCTTCGAGGCGCGCCTGCTCATTCGCGAGTGCGTCAAAATCCGCATCTTCCTCGGCATAGGCGGCATACACCTCTTCGAGTTTTGCTTTGGCTTCAAAGACTTCACCCAGTGCGGATTCGACCGCTTCACGTACGGTTTGTTCTGGATTGAGTTGTGGTTCTTGCGGTAAATAGCCGATTTTCAGATTCGGCATCGGGACGGCTTCGCCCTGAATATCCTTGTCTAAGCCAGCCATAATTTTTAGCAGTGAGGATTTGCCGGAGCCGTTGAGACCGAGTACGCCAATTTTGGCACCGGGGAAAAACGAGAGCGAAATATCTTTCAAGATCTGGCGTTTTGGCGGCACGATCTTGCCGACGCGATTCATGGTGTAAACGTAATTGGCCATTTTTTCGATTTTATTGAAGTGAGTTTGAAATGAATTTGAAAATAAGAAGAATGGCAGCAAGGATACATTAAGCGGAGGACTAAGAGGAGACCTATAGCTCAATCTGGCGCCAAGAAAAGTCAATTTTGTAACGGCGGAAGCGGCGCTATAAATATATTTGGTTTCGATGGCAGCTTGTGCGAGTAATTTTTTAGCAATGCTATTTTTGACTTCTTTAAGCTATTGATATCTTTTATAGGGAATATCGACGTAGGGGCTTTATTTCTGCTTGAAATATGTCAAAAACCACCAGTTTTATGTGGATTTTTTTGAGAACAGTCTTTATGTTACTTGTTTGGGAATATACTTCTCTGTTCTAGTGCAATTCGTAGTGCAATTCGTTAAAATTTAAACCTTTTTAGAAATAAAATTGATGGTTTGACGGATGCGATTGAAGTGAATTTTTCTGCCTTGGAACCTGCCGTGCATGACTAAATCTTCATTACGTCGAGAACTTGTAATACCAATTGCCGTCCTGGTGATTGGTGTTTCTGCGGCCATCGCCTGGGTTTCCTTGAAGGCTGGGACCGATGCTGTCGAGACTTTGACCCAACGTGTTTTGCTTGATGTCGTCAACCGCATCAACGTCGCTGCAGACAAACACCTTGATGGCGCCCTGATTGCGCTTGAATCGGTTGCGCCAAACCCCTTAAGTGTTCCTGAAGAACAAGCATTTTCGACCAACGTGCGTACGTTGGAGCAGAAGTTGTGGTCAGCCAGCGGCTTGTTTATGGACGTTAATTATTACGTTTATTTTGGTGGCAAGGATGGTCAGTTTGTCGGCGTCAATCGCATTGCAAAAGATAATGTGGAATTGTATTTGCGTGAATCGGATGCCAACGTGCGCAAGGTTTATCAAGTCGCGAAATTAGATGATCGTTCCAAACTTTTACGTACTGATCAATTTGATCCGCGCAATCGTCCGTGGTACCAATCGTCGATGAATTCTGAAAGGCCAGTCTGGTCAAAAATTTATAGCAACTATGTGACGCATGTTCCGACGATCACTTTAGCAAAAGCCGTGTTTAAGGAAAACCATGAGTTTATTGGCGTGATTGCTACCGATGTCACCTTAAATGAACTGTCGCGTTTTCTGCGTAAGCTTGAAGTCGATCAGAATAGTGTGGCTTATATTGTCGACGAAGATGGTTACATTGTTGCGACATCGGGTGTGGAGTTGCCGGAGAAAAATGACAGAGATTTTCCAGAACGGATGTTCGCGCGTGAAATGAAAACACCAATGATAGGCGAGACGGCACGTCAGCTTAATAACAAGGATTTGTCGATTTCACAGACGCAGCACTTACAAACCAGTGTTGGTGCGGTTGAAGTTGTGGTGTCTAGTCTGGGACGTAAGCAGGGCTTGAACTGGACCACTGTCGTCGTGGTTCCACGCGCTGATTTTATGAGCGGCATCAACAAAGGTTTTATGCAAAGCATTGCGATAGCGATTGCCTGCATCATTTTTGCGCTCACTATTGGATTGACGATAGTTGAACGTGTCATCCGGGATATACGTAAGCTGACCGCGGCGGTAAAACGTTTTGGTGATGGCGAACCTTTGACCGATCTAAAAATTCAACGCACCGACGAAATTGGCATACTCGCAGCGACTTTTTCCGAAATGGAAAATAAACTGCGCTTTGATAGGCTGACTCAGGTGGCGAATCGAGAATATCTTTTCTCTCAAATTAACTATTTGCAGAAACAAGCTAAGTTGAAGTCGCGCGACTTTGATGGCTTTACACTTTTATTTATCGACCTGGATCGCTTTAAGTTAGTCAATGATAGCTATGGTCATGACGCAGGCGACCAGGTATTAGTGATTATTGCCGCACGTTTACGTGCAGCAGTTCGCGATACCGATGAAGTGGCACGTTACGGCGGCGATGAGTTTGTTTTGTTGCTGAAAGAAACCAAGAGCTCGATCGATATCAATATCATGGTGGAAAAAATTATTTCCTTGGTTGAAAAACCGATCGCCTTGGACAATGTTATCGTGAGTGTTGGTGCATCCATAGGCTGGGCAAGTTTTCCTGAGGATGGCGACGATTATGTGCGCTTGATCAAAGTGGCCGATAGTCGCATGTATCATAAGAAACGGGACCGGAAATCGACCCAAATGCATTTGGTTTGATCTTTGTTGATAAATAACTACAAATTAGTTGATGGTTGCTTGATAATTAGTTGATATTGTTGATATTAATGATGCAAAAATTTTAGGTGGAAGTTACACTCTAGCGCTATAAAAAATAGTTTAACGCATGAGCTTGAATGTTTAACGATCGACTATTTGCAACCGCTACTGATAAAGCGAGTATGGAATCAATCATTAAACATTTGGTGGAAATTACTGGTCATCGCGACCATGATCTTCTCAACATTTCCGTTATATCCGCATTGTGCGAATTGACGCAGGCCGAACAAGCCCGCGTTCTGGATGTCGTGGCAATTGGCGGTCAACTCCACTTAAGATCTCAGATTTCGATAAAGAACGGGCAGGTGACTGTTGCCGAAGAGCATATGAGCTCGCCTAATCTGGGAGAACTGCTTGCGCACCATCCTGTATTGGAGATTGGCATTGCGCAGAAATTGCATGTGATTGAGAATCTGGACGTCGCAGGAAAAGGCACGGTCTGGCTGCCAATCTGGATGAATGACAAAGTCAATGTTTGCCTGGAAATTATCAATCCGGCCAGCTATACAAAAAACACCATTGAGGTCATGAATGGCATCCTCATTGTGTATAGAAATTTCCAGAATCTGCTCGATTATAGCGAGCGCGATTCCCTCACCGGTTTGTTGAACCGCAAGACATTTGACGATAATTTTTCAAAAATTCTTCGCGCCAGTATGTCGCATGGTCAGACGCAAGAAGCAGGGCGTAGCGATCCTGAACGCCGCACTGGCGAAAAAGAAAAACATCATTGGCTGGCGGTTGTCGATATCGATCATTTTAAGCGCGTCAATGATCAGTTTGGCCATCTGTATGGTGATGAAGTCTTGATCCTTATTGCCAATCTGATGCGCTCTTCATTTCGCCCAATCGATAAACTGTTTCGCTTTGGTGGGGAAGAATTTGTGATTCTTTTGCGCTCCACTTCGCAGGCGGATGCCCAGATGATCTTTGATCGTTTCCGTTCAAATGTAGAACAATATCCTTTCCCACAGGTAGGCCAGGTAACGGTCAGCCTTGGCTACGCCCATATTGATCCTTTTGAGCCAGCGGTAGGAATTATGGGGCGCGCAGATCAGGCACTGTATTTCGCCAAAAGCAATGGCAGAAATCGTACTTGTCATTATGAGAATTTGGTCAAACTTGGTGATCTGAAAGTTGAAATTTCAAATGATGATGTTGAGTTCTTTTGACGTGACACAGAAAAATTGTGCCGGCTAATTGAGCTTATTCGCCTTCCTTATTGGCCTTCCTTATTGGTCTTCTTAATTAGCCGCAGCTTTTGCGGTATGCGATACCGTAATCAAGGCGACACTGCCCAAAATAATCACCATCGCGAGCATCTCGCGCGCACCTAGGCTTTCTCCTCCAAACATTACTCCCAGCGTTACTGCGATCAGCGGATTGACATAGGCGTAGCTTGAGGCCAAGGCGGATGAGACCTTGGATAACAAAAACATATACGCTGTAAAAGCCAGCAAAGAACCCGCGACCACCAGGTAGGCCCATGCAGCCAAAGCGGGCACTGTCATCGTGGCCTTGAAATTTTCTCCTTTGCAGATCGCAAGAACAATCAGGAACACGCCACCCATTAACATTTCACTGGCAAATCCCATCGCGCCTGGCGCCAGTTTTAACTTTCTTTGTGACAGTACCGAACCAATATTCCAGCAAATAATGGCGCTCAATAAGGCGGCGATGCCTAATGGTTGGGCAGAAAACTCACCGCCTGCGGCCAGTAAAATTGCTCCGGCAAAACCAATCAAAATACCCAGCCATTCGCGCTTGTTTGGCCAATCCCCGAAAAATCCAGTGCAAAATGACAGTATCATCGGTGAGCAGGCAATAAAAACCGCGGTCAGGCCTGAAGAAATATATTGTTGCCCAACTGCGGTTAAGCCCATGCCGCCACCCAGCATTAATATCCCTATCCATCCGGCGGCGCGCCATTCTGACAATGTTGGATGTGCTGCGCCATGCCATTTTTTCCAGGAATATAGCAAGACGCCCGCCATAATAAACCGTGTCCCCATCAGCAAAAGTGGCGGGAAAGAATTTAAGGCAAGATGAATCGCAAAGTAAGTTGAGCCCCAGACGATGTATACCGTGAGTAAAGCAAAAAGGACACGTCGAGGCAGATGCCGCATAGAATTTTCCAGAGCCAAAAATGAACTATTGAGCGACTAGTGTATGTCAGAAAGAGGGTATTTTGAATGGATGAAACAAGGTAAATGCGCTACAGTACTTTTAATTTAACTGAAAAATGAGTGGATTTCGATGAAGCCAGAATTGCTGAACTAATATGGAATTACGCCAACTGCGCTATTTTGTCGCTATCGTTGATCATGGTTCGCTGTCGCGCGCGGCGCGCGTGCTGCATATTGTTCAGCCTGCCTTGACGCAACAAATACAACTGCTGGAAGATGAACTTGGTGCACTGCTGTTGCATCGTTCGGCGCAAGGGATGCAAGCGACGGATGCTGGTAAGGTTTTTTACGAACATGCCCTAGCTATATTGAAACAGGTCAGTGATGCCAAATCGGCAGTCAGGCAATCTGCCGATAAACCTAGCGGCACGGTGGCTTTAGGTATTCCACAAAGCGCCTCAGGTGCCTTGGCGCTGCCTCTGCTGACAGCGGTGCGCGCGACTTATCCGGATATCGTATTCCAATTGACTGAAGAGCTCACCGGTAACCTGACCGAGCAGCTACGCTCTGGCCGCCTCAATTTTGCCATCTTGTTTGATGATGGCCAGCTCAGCGGCTTTAATACAAAGCCGATGGTGGAAGAGCAGATGATGTACATCACGCGTGCGGATTCGCAATTTGCCTGCAAACGCAAATCGATTTCGCTGGAAAAGGCCTTGCAAGCGAGCTTGATACTGCCGAGTATTCAGCATGGAGTTAGGCCAAGGATAGAGGCCAAGGTGCGTGAGGCAGGCATGGCGATTGACAAAGTCGTCGACATTACCTCAATCGCCATCTTGAAGTCTGCCTTGATGGCCGACATGGGCGCAACCATCTTGCCGGTCTCGCCGTTTTTAGCGGAAATCGAACGCGGTGAAATGCGCGCCTGCGCTATCAGCGATATTGCACTATCACGCACGGTCGTCTTGTGTTCGTCGAAAAATATACCTCTGACGAATGCTGCCATGGCGATAGAGAAAATGGTGCTTGAAGTCACACAAAAGCTGTGTGGCAGCGGTACATGGTTGGGTGTGCAAAGTTTGCTGGACTAGGTACAGCAAACTAAAGGTGGCGAGAAAAAGGCGGGCTATCATTTTTCATGATACCTCTATTGAAATTTCGTATTTTCGCAATGCTTTAATCCGGACTACACTGGTTTCACAGTAGGTTCTGTAGCAGATTTTAAGAACCAATCAAGCGTGTCTTT
>JAZJYB010000103.1:0-7714 GCA_040390685.1 Pseudomonadota bacterium
TGCTGAAAAATCTTGAAACCTTCGCGTATGCGCGGCAGATACAGCTCGCCCGCATCGGTCAGGCGCAAGACGTTATTACTACGCTTGAAGAGATCGATGCCGAGATGATCTTCCAGCAATTTAATCTGGTGGCTGACGGCGGCATTGGTCACATGCAACTCTTCCGCCGCACGGGTAAAGTTGAGCCGCCGCGCGGCAACCTCAAATACTCGCAATGCGTTTAATGGCGGAAGACGTTTAGACATAGATCATGGACAAGGCGACTCATCAAAAAACATGAGCGTAACAGAACTTCATTAAATTAAACTTAATGAAGGATTGAAATATATTTGCTGTGCTATCTTTGTTAATTCTGACATTATTTGAATTCGCTTCAGGACTATTGGCCGAGCATCCGCATTTTTGGTAATTTCGCAGACAAAAAGTGGAATAGAAATTCAAAAATAACAAACTTCGAGCTCGTTCAATTTTTCTAAATGCAAGATCAAGTATTAGTCACTGGCGAGCAATCATGTAGTCCACTAAGCTTTGCACATTCAAGAAATCAAAAATAGGCATTCATTGAACATGATCCACATTCTCACCATCGATACTGGCACCACGAATACCCGCGTCACTTTGTGGCGCGAGGGAGTCGTGATCGCCCATCAATCACATGAAGTTGGCGTGCGTGACACGGCAATTAGCGGCAATAGCGAAAAACTCAAGCGCGGCGTACGCGACACCATCTTAAAGACTTTGCAGATCGCGGATATTCAGGAAGACCAGGTCGATCTGGTGCTAGGTTCGGGCATGATCAGCTCCAATGTCGGCCTGTTTGAGTTGGCCCATGTACCGGCACCGGCAGGCTTGCAACAACTGGCGCGCGGCATGGTATCGATCGTGATACCTGAAGTGTTTGCCAAACCGATCTGGCTCATCCCCGGAGTACGCAATGTGGTCGAGAATATCGGCCTGCATAATTGCGAAGCCATGGACATGATGCGCGGCGAAGAAGTCGAGGTCATCGGCGTCATCAGTCAACTCCACATTACCGGTCCGGCGATGATGATCATGCCAGGATCGCATTCAAAATTTGTCTGCATCGACGAGAAAAACAATATCACCGGCTGCGTCACCACACTCGCCGGTGAACTGCTGTATGTGATTACTCACAACACCATTTTGGCAAAATCCCTGGAGTCAGGTTTTGCCACTTCGATCAGTCCTGAAATGCTGTTGGCCGGTGCGCTATCGGCACAAACCATAGGCTTAGGGCGGACCTGTTTTAACGTGCGCATCCTCGACCAGTTCACCATTTATGAGCGCAATGACAGGGCTAACTTCTTGCTCGGCGCTGTGCTAGGTGCGGATCTCCTGACGTTGAAAAACAGCACGGCAATCAAGATGATGCCGGGCACACCGATCTATATCTGCGGCAAACCGATCTTGAAAGATGCCTTGTCGCTGCTGATCAAAAACGATGATTATTTCTCTGGCGATGTCACCGTTGTCACTGATGAAATGCAGGCACATCTGGCGGGCCAGGGCGCGATCATGGTTGCGGCGGCACGCGGTTTGATTAAGTGAAATAAGCTCCCTTCTCCCGCTGGCGGGAGAAGGGCTGGGGATGAGGGTGCTCGAGAAACGCTTACGCTTAATAATAGAAAAACATTTAAAGCAGCAAATAAATGCGCATTTCCGTCACTGAACGACCCTCACCCCAACCCTCTCCCGCCAGCGGGAGAGGTGGCTAAAATCAAAAATTTATACACAATTCTAATTTTGACGAGAAAAATAATGACTAAAGAAATCACCCGTTTTGGTAATGTCCCGAAAGGCGCTGGCGGTCAGCGCCTGCCGTTTTCCCCTGCTGTGCGTGCCGGGGATTTTGTATTCTGTTCCGGCCAGGTGGCGATGAAAGAAAATGGCGAAATCGAAGATGGTGGCATCGAGGCGCAAACCCGCCGGACTCTGCAAAATGTAGAAAAAGTATTGGCGCTGGCTGGCTGCGGTTTAAAGGATGTGGTGAAGGTGGCGGTGTGGCTGGATGACACGCGCGACTTCTGGACCTTTAACCGGATTTACACAGAATATTTTGGCGAAAATCCGCCGGCGCGTTCATGCGTGCAATCCGCCATGATGGTCGATTGCAAAGTGGAGATCGAAGTGACGGCCTACAAACCGATTTAATTTTTTTACGATGAAGCATTCCCCTTACCGTTCGCTCTACACCTATGCCTGGGATGTGCAGGATATCGGCGTTACCGCGTTTGTTGATGAACTGCTCGCTATGGGTGTCAACGATGTGACGCTGGCCACCAGTTACCATGCAGGTAAATTTATCCGTCCGCATGCCAAAAATGCACCACGTGTGATTTTTCCGGAGGATGGCGTGGTGTATTTTGATCCGGATTTTTCGCGTTATGCTGAGATCCAGCCGCAAGCGCATAGCGATGCAAAAATTCGCGCTGTGCTACCCGCCTTACTCAAGGATGGCCGCCTCAAAGTGCATGGCTGGACCGTACTCTTGCACAATAGCCGCATAGGCGCTGCCGCTCCGCAATATACTGTCAAGAACGCCTTTGGCGATCCGTATGTGTATAGCCTGTGTCCAATGCAGCCGGCAGTATTTTCCTATGCGGTGGCGCTATGCGCGGATCTGGCAACGCAACACGATTTGACCAGTTTGGTATTGGAGACGCCGGGCTGGCTGCCGTATGGCCACGGTTACCATCATGAATTCGCCCAGGTCGCCAGCAATGCCTGTCTGGATATTTTATTGGGTCTGTGCTTTTGTCCTGCCTGCAAAATGGCAGCGAAAAAAAATGGGATTGCGATTGATGGCTTGCAAACCGAAGTGAAAAAAAATATCAGCGATTATCTGGCCCATCCATTTGATGCGGTAAACGATCGGAACGCCAGCACTTTACAATCCGAGATTTTAAAGACGCCCGACTTTCTCGCATTTACAAAACTGCGCCAAACTCGTGTTACCGAATTGGTGCAGGCTATCCGCCAGGCCATCCCGACAACGACCAAACTCGCCGTGATCCCGACAGTGCAACGGCCAACTTCCGCCTGCTGGATCGAGGGTAGTGATCTAATAGCTTTATCGGAAGTCGCAGACTATCTCGAAATTCCCTTTTACGAAGCCAGCGCCAGTCGCGCGATTGCCGACGCAGAAGAAAGCATCGCACAGATCGGTAGCGCGGATAAAGTGCGTGCGATCCTCCGCCCCGGTCTGCCCGATTTGAATCAGGGCGCTGAAATTGCAGAAGCGATGGCTGGCATACAGGCCCTCGGCGTGGCTGATTTTGCTTTTTATAACTATGGCCTGCTGCCGCAAACGCAGCTCGATAAACTCGAGGTAACTTTACAAAAGGAGAGCGCTGATGGCGCGTAATATTCTCATCACCGGCGCTTGTGGTGGCATCGGCCGCGCCTTGTGTCAGGCCTTCGTCGCGGCTGGCGATCACGTGTTTGCCCAAGACCGTGAAGCCGCGCAACTGGCCGGCCTCGTCGCCGAATTAGGCGACGAAAATTGCACTGCGGTGCTGGCTGACATCATCGATGCAACAGCGCTGAAACAGGCTTTGGCTGCGGCCACTGTGCAGCACGGCGCTGTCAATGTTCTGGTCGCGAATGCCGGTGCGGCACAAGCGTTGACTTTGCAAACGACAACGGAAGCGAGTTGGAAGCAAGACATGGATCTCAATTTGAACGGCACCTTTAATTCAGTCGAGGCAGTACGCCCTGCCATGCAAAAAGCCGGCAAGGGCAATATCGTCATCATAGGTTCAGTGAATGGCATGAGTTCATTCGGCCACCCCGCTTACAGCGTGGCAAAGGCCGGCTTGATCAGCTATACCAAGGCACTCGCCATGGAGTTTGGCCAATTTGGCCTACGCGCGAATATCGTCTGCCCCGGTACAGTCAAGACCCAGGCCTGGCAAGCGCGCGTGGATAAAAATCCGCAAGTGTTTGAAGACCTCAAAAAATGGTATCCGCTACGCGATTTCGCCACCCCAGAAGACGTAGCCGATGCAGTGCTGTTTTTGGCCTCTGATGCGGCACGGGTGATCACTGGTGTGGTGTTGCCGGTAGATGGTGGCTTGATGGCGGGGAATCAGGTGTTTGCCGGTGAATTAACTCAAGAGAACATTTGATGCGAATACTCCCTTCTCCCGCTGGCGGGAGAAGGGCTGGGGATGAGGGTGTCTAAATAAACCAAACGCCAAATAAAAGAAACATTTGAAGCACCAGAGAAATAAGCATTTTTGTATTGCAACCACCCTCACCCCAGCCCTCTCCCGCGAGCGGGAGAGGGGGCTAGATCGGTAAATTTTTTAATACTATGGAATCACATATGAACAACAAAGACCTATCGGCAGGTTCAAGCAAAGACGTAGTGGTGGCCATGTTTTTTATCGGTCTGTTATTTTTCATCCTGGGCTTTGTCACCTGGCTCAATGGCTCCTTGATTCCATTTCTTAAAATTGTTTGCGAGCTCAGCGATTTTCAGGCGCTCTGGGTGACCTTTGCGTTTTATATTGCCTACACCGTGATGGCCTTGCCGTCGGCAGCGGTGTTGCGTCGTATCGGCTATAAAAATGGCATGAGCTTGAGTTTAGGCGTGATGGCGATAGGTGCGCTGATGTTTATTCCCGCTGCCAAATCCAGCTATTACGGTCTGTTTTTATTCGCACTGTTTACGCTTGCCAGCGGCATGACACTGATGCAAACGGCCATCAATCCTTACATCGTCTGCATAGGTTCGCGTGAAAGTGCGGCGATGCGTATCAGCATTATGGGTCTATTCAATAAAGGCGCCGGCATCGTTGTGCCGCTGGTGTTTACTGCGTTGATTTTGTCTGGCATCGACAAGTATTCCGGCGTTGCGCTGGCCGCGCTGGATAACACTGCACGTGAAGTATTGCGTGCCGAACTCTCGGCACGTTTGGTGGTGCCGTATGCCATCATGGCCGCTGGCCTGCTGATTTTTATGGCGATCATCCATTTTTCCTCTTTGCCAGAATTAAAACAGGAAGAACACGAACATGGCGCATCGCTGACCAGGTTTGGCGTCTTGCACTATCCACAGTTGGTGCTGGGTGCGATTGCTTTATTTGCCTATGTCGGCGTGGAAGTAATTGCCGGTGATACGATAGGCTTATACGGCCACCATCTCGGTGTGAAAAATTTTGCCGTGTTGACCTCATACACCATGGGATTTATGGTGCTCGGATATCTGCTCGGCGCCACCTGTATCCCAAAATTCCTCTCACAAAAAAATGCCCTGATTTTGTCGGCAGCCAGCGGTATAGTTTTCACCTTTGGCGTGACCCTGAGTTCTGCCACCGACACTGGCATTTCACACGCATTAATCGGCTGGGCCGGCGTTCCTGTCGTGCCAAACACGGTCATGTTTTTAGCCATGTTAGGCTTCGCGAATGCTCTGGTCTGGCCTTCCATCTGGCCGCTGGCATTGGAAGGCTTGGGCAAGTACACGGCCAGCGGTTCCGCCCTGTTAATTATGGGCATTGCCGGCGGGGCCTTATTGCCGATGGCGTATGGGCAGATTTCTGATACCAGCAGTTCACAGTTAGCCTATTGGGTAATGTTGCCATGCTACTTGGCGATTTTATTTTATGCATTCAAGGGTCACAAAATCCGTCAATGGAAATAGTAAAGTTATGTTAAACCTGAGCACACTAGAGCAGCAATTTCTTCTCCCAGGTACGAAAGGCCTGGCACTCACTGCGCCTTTGCAACAACAGGATATCGCCGCGCAAAACTGGAACGTATTGAACGCAGACACCAGCTTTCCGGTTGCGGTATTGAAGCAGACTGCCCTGCAACACAACCTGAAGTGGATGAAGGCATTTTGCGACTCCATGCACGTGGTGCTCGCACCGCATGGCAAGACCACCATGTGTCCGCAGCTGTTCGATATGCAGCTGGATAACGGTGCCTGGGGCATGACCCTGGCGAGTGTCAATCAAGCCTTGGTAGCCTATAGATTTGGCGTGAAGCGTATTTTGCTCGCGAATCAATTGATCAGCCGCAGCGACACGCAGGCGATTTTGCATTTGATGTGCAGCGACACTACATTTGAGTTTTTTGCCTTGACCGATTCTTTGGACGGTGTAGCACGGATGGCCGAACAAGTGCGCCTGTCCGGCTTGCAGCGTCCCTTGCCGCTCTTGGTCGAGCTGGGTTTTGCGGGTGGCCGCACCGGTTGCCGCAGCCAGGAAGAAGCGCTAAAAGTGGCGCGCGCGATTCATCAAAGTCCGTATTTACAACTGGCCGGAATTGAAGGCTATGAAGGCCTGTTTGTCGGCAAACATCGTGAGCAAGACCTGATCGCAGTGAAGGCATTTGTCAACGATCTGCTCACGCTCACGCAACAGGCCGATGCAGAAAATTTATTCGGCGGCGAGCAGATTATTTTATCGGCTGGCGGCAGCGCCTATTTTGATCTGGTGGCACGCGGTTTTGCCCAATCGATGCAGTGGTCGCGCCCGCTCACTGCCATCTTGCGCAGCGGTTGCTATGTCACGCACGACCATGGTTTTTATCATGGTTTGCTGAAAGAAATGGGTGCACGCGAACCTGCGATGAGCCAGGACAATCTACGCCCGGCGTTGGAAGTCTGGAGCATGGTGCTGTCGCGCCCCGAGCATGATCTGGCGATACTCAGCATGGGAAAGCGCGACGCTTCCTACGATATCGATCTGCCGCTTCCATTAGCCACGCATAGGCCGGGCGATCCGGCGATCCCTCGTGCACTGCCGCATGGCTGCCGCATAGAGAAAATGAATGACCAGCATGCGTATCTGCGCTTGCCTGAAGACAGCGACCTGTGTCTGAATCTGGCGGTAGGTGATCTCATCGGCTGTGGCATTTCTCACCCCTGCACTACCTTTGATAAATGGCCGCTGCTACTGGTGGTCAGTGATCTGTATCAGGTCGAATCGGCCGTCAACACTTTCTTCTAGTCGTATGTCCCGACCTTCCAACTTCGATATTGTGATTGCCAATGGCGCTGTGTATGACGGCCGCGGCACTGCGCCATACTTGGCGGATATCGGTATCACCGACAAAAAAATTACTGCCATTTCCAGCCCTGGTACTTTGCGCGGAAAAAAAATTCTGGATGCCACCGGCTTGGCGGTGGCACCGGGCTTTATCGATGTGCATACCCACGATGACCGCGAGTTGCTGGATAAGCCAGCCATGCATCCCAAGCTAACCCAAGGCGTGACCACGGTCATCACCGGCAACTGTGGGATCAGCCTGGCACCATGGAAAGCCAACCGCGCTTCGCCCGCCCCTTTGAGCCTGATCGGCACGCAAAACGACTACCGCTTCGCCAATGTTGCGGACTATGTTGGAGCGCTGGCGCAGGCTGAACCGGCCGTCAATGTTGGTATGTTAATCGGACACTCGACTCTGCGCGTGAATGTCATGGCAGACATAAGCCAACGCGCGACTGCTGATGAAATCGCGCAAATGCAAGCCCTGCTGGAAGAAGGCATGCAAGCCGGAGCGCTGGGCTTTAGTTCCGGGCTGTTTTACCAGACCAGCCAGGCAGCCGACAATGCCGAAGTGATCGCCCTGGCAAAAATCAGCGCGGCTGCCGGCGGCGTTTACACCTCGCATATCCGCGATGAATATAACGGCGTGATCGAGGCATTGGCAGAAGCCTGCGATGCCGGGCTGGCGGCACAAC
>JAZJYB010000104.1:0-5935 GCA_040390685.1 Pseudomonadota bacterium
AATTGGAGTTTTATGACGGGGACTAGGACGCCGTTTTAAGCGGGGTTAGGAATCAGGGGAGCGGCGCGGGCCGCTCCTGGGATTTAGTTTCAGGTTACCCCCTTTTTAAATGACTGTTTCTCAGCCAAGTGCAACCACTGAAAGCTAATTGGGTGAATAGGTTCTAGCTGATAGCCGCCCCCTTCAGCATTTGACTACATATCAAGCGCTGTCGATCTTGCATCCGTCTATACGCCAAAGCGGCCGGTCAGAGAAAAGGCATCTTGGTAAGCATCGCCGTCTCAACGACGCGGTGCATCGCATGTAAAGTCGTCGAACCTAGAAACTGAACTTTGCGTGAATCATGCTTGGCCGATTTTCACCATTATATGAATATTGTTGAAAACGCGATCCGAACAATCCGCCATAGGAGTAACACGGCCTACATCTTTTTAAGCTGAAGCTATTCAGATTCATATATTATTGGGATACAACAATTTCGATTCATCCCTATCAATTCAAACGTCGAACTTTTCCTGAGGTCCTTAATGCCACGTATATTCGAACGTACTCAATGGCCGGTTGGTCACGGTGGTTTTCACACTGGACGCTTGATTGGGCATAGCCAGACCTTATTCAGCTATTTTTACGACTGTGGCTCGCATGCCCCCGCCGCCAGCAAAGCCGTAGCATTGATTCGGGTGGAGCTGTCAAGCCGCCATTTCCAGGCCGGCGTCATTTCGCATTTCGACCATGACCACTTCGCCGCAGTCAGTCACAGTGCACCAGCGGTGCTCTACCTATCCGAAGTCAAACTCACGATTCTGTCCCTGCGCGACATCTCCCCAAATCTGATTCGGCAACGGATGCCGGCTAAAAAAGACAAGGTGATACAGTGGTCGATTGCCATGGTCGCGGACCAGTGGCATGCGCTGGCTAATCTTAAAACCTAGATTCTTCACAAGATCGCACCAATAATCGAAAAATTCCTCGTCAGCATCACCACGGACGAATGCCAGAGGATCGATATGATCACGCCAACCAGGCGCTGTGAGATCGAACCTCACTCTTTCCTGATTGCGTTCCATCAACACGTTTCGGCGCAGGTCCATCGTACTAAAATGGACGGCGAAATCCACATACTCGAGCTTGGCGAGTTTTTCGATCACGTTGAAGCTAAGGTATTGCAAATTGTAGGGGTCCAAGTAAGCTAGACAGAGCGCACCGGCGGGGGTCGCTCGCAGCACCTGGTCCACAGTTTTCTCGGCTGGTCCTTCAAACGCCCTCGCGGGCGCCCCGAATGCTTTCAAACGAGCTTCACAAGCACGCGCGCGATCGACATCGAGATCGCCGACTAGACACGAGGTAAAGCCAGCGTCACTGAGGCGAGAATGCTGCCACGCCACAACGGACCCGCCATGTCGCGTAGCACTTTCGCCTTTTACCTGGATTCGTCCTGGTCCGCAAAAAAGGTCAATGAAAATCCGCTGACGAAATTTCTTGCGAGCCTGACGAGTTCCTTCGATGTATTTGGCTAAAAAAGTATGCTTTTGCATAGGGACCCAGTCCCCAACGCCGTCACCCTGCCGGCCGCGCTCGATCGGCATATTTGGAAAGGGATCTAAATCATGCGCAAGCGAGAAACTCATCGTGGATTAATCGCTACAGAGTGAAAGAGATTGGGTTGGGCACATCGCTCAATGAGATCCGTATCGCACATATAGCGCGCATGCCGCTTAGGCTTGCCATCTTCAGAAGTGACGGTAATCTCTTTCTCACCTACAAGCGTTTCCAATACAACGTTGTACATTCCTGCGGTCGCCGGCGAAGTATTACAGGTAGATGAGAATAGCTCCCCTACCCGCACCGGGGCAGGCCTTCCCGCAATATTCACGGCAAGTTGTTGAATTAGAGCAGAATTTGATTGATGCAAAGCAACATCGTCAAATTGGAAGCCTCCGGTGAACTCTTGGCGAAATCCCATTGTATGGGGCGCGAGCATATCCAGCCCAGCTCCACCGTAGTGCACGAAGTGGTTTTGAAATCGCCAGTGTATCTGCTTCATGACGTCCTGCGCGCGGTGGTGCTGGGACAAATGCACGAGCCAATATTCGCCGTGTCCACTTCCTTGGCCACGGATGAAGAAAGGTGTAAAGAACTGCGCGCCGCACTTACTCACTAGAGCTTGATACAGTGCTCCTTGAATGAAGCGACGCCAGTCTGCATCGTTGTCCTTGATTTCCTCGATCGTCTGACCACCAAGCGCGCCTCGGACATCAATTGCAAGCGCTTTCCCAACGTGCTCAGCGAATTCGTCGGTCGTGTAAGTCGCGAACGAAGATACATGGAACGTAAGTACCACCTCGCTATTTCGCAGACTGGTAAATATCTGACGAATTAATGGGGCAGGAACGTCCGTGTATCCATATTGATCCAGGAAAAAGAGTGCGCGAGCTGCTTGCGGTGTGTGTCGTGAAACCTGAGCGATCACTGCGGAGGCCGCGGATCCAAATTCTTCGCACACAAGACGTATGGAATGGCCGATCATGGCGCCATACCCGTGCGACTGGAGCACTTGCGACAAATGCGCGATCGCGTATTTGTCTTTGTCTATGAAGACGTACTGGACATCTAACTCAAGCTTTTTTGTCCGCCCCTGATTGACCCGCACTGTGGCCTCTTCGACAGCTTTGAGCATTCGCAGAGGCGAACCGAGTACGGTCTGGGACGTGCCGCGAATTGTATAAAGGCCGCCACCACAGAACCCATCGACAAGGGTTACACGGAACCGCTCCATGCCTCGCGCCTTGAGAGTGCGCTGCTCAAAATAGCGAATTAGGTAGCCGACTAGGACGTCATGCTTGGTCAAGCTATGAGAGTCCAGCTCCGCCGGACCTTCTCTCCAGTCGTAATGCTTGCCTTTCGCCAAGGATAAGTCCTTTCAATAGCTATCGGTTCACTTACTCTTTTGAAGTTTCGGGAATTGATCCCAATGTCGACCGCCGAGCAGACGTCCAGCCTTGCCCTTTCCTACGGCGGCAAGCTGAATCTGCGAATCGCCGTGGCGAACAATATGTATTACGGTCTTTTTCGTCAACGCATCAGCGGCAAGCTCTATCGGAGCCCAATGCCCCCACTGCTTGAAATGAAATGCTACTCGAGCCGCGGTACATTGTTTACGCAGCTCGTCAGGCCATTGAGGTTCCATCGGCCGAGAACCATAGCCAGACTCACCTCCCGCAATGACCCAGTCTACCCGGATACCTGCCTCGTTACGAATTAAGAATTTTCGCAAATCCAGAGGCCCGAGCAATGGCTCGCACGACAGAAATCTCACAGCCGGAGTGGCAAATTCTAGTAGATGCCTGATGCGCTTGTCGGCTTCGGTCTGGTTCTCGACAGTCGTCCCAAGCCAGACATTTGAGGGAAATGCATACCCTTTTGGAAGTTGTTTTTTAACCAGATGAATACGCTTGGTTAACAGGAGCCAGTCCAGTTGTGGCGTTCGCGCAATAAGTTCTAAGAGCCGAAGGCGATGCGGCACGAGGTCTGGTCTATTTTCAAATACGTCTGCCATTGAAGCGCAGAAAACCCGCTTTCTAACACCTTGAGCAAGGGCATCCGCGTTCCATTTCAGGGGCTCTTTCCAGTGCGCATCTCCAAAGAAGCGCCGCTCAGATTTAGGCCCCCATACTTCTTCACCTAGACGCTTCGCCCATGTTTCAGCGTAACAATGATCGCACGCAGCAGAAACCCTTACGCACCCCCACCAAGGGTTGAACGTATGGTGTGTCCACTCGATTGCTGTGTCTTTGCCCATTGTCGGTAATTACCAATTGAAACGTGATTATACTGTCTTTATATCCAGTTGGTTATTTTGGAAGCACTGGCGTGCAATTTAATGCGGCCTGGGCAGGCTAAATTAAGAAACTTATCTTCACGATGTATTGCCCATTGCTGTTCAACACCGTGCCGAGACCTCACGGCGTTCGGCTTCCCAGCGCGCGACGTGGGATTAGAGCTTAACGATGACTCATCTCGATGCGCTGCCACCCAACCGGGCGACTTTGGAGGGCGCATACCTCAGTATTTTGTTTTGACCGAGCACGTAGCCCAGCGGATTGAAGTGGGGCCGCCTACATATGCAGACGCGCTGACCACCTGGGTTGCTAACCCATTCCTATCTCGCTTTTAATCGTTTTTTTGCGCTAGCATTTTTGCTCAGTGGTGTTTCAAAAAACTGAATTTAGAAAGTAGCGGCGTGGTTGAGGGCTGTTGATGACACTCAGTATCTATCAAAGTTTTTTTCGGCAGGCTTAAAAAAAATCAAGGTTCAGACGCGCTGACCCAAAATAATTTAGTAAGTTGCTGGTGAAGTACTGGAGGGGACTAATTGGAGGTATCGAGATGTACTCGATTTGGGGTATCAATGCCGAAATTCGACACTTGAAAATACTCAGATTTACATCTGGTCAACGCAGTAGCGCAGATCAAATGTTTAAAAATTCAAATCATTCCGGGGGCCGGTGAACAAAAGATAAAGCAAAACAATATTGACTGTCAATACCAATGAATAACTTTTAAACGTGTGCCTAATTTTTTGGATGGACCGCGTTCCGCCCAATTTTAATCAAAAAGTACATTCGGTACCCATTTTTAGTACTGCAGATGTTTTGGTACCAATCCAACTAAAACGCAATTTTACGGCAGCAATATTTCGGTACCCGCTGAATAGTACTGCGCGTTTTCCAGTACCCGCAGGCCAGTACTGCATGTTTTTCGGTACCCACTGGCCGGTACCCGTTTTTGGTACTGCACGTTTTTCGGTATCTGCTGGCTGGTACTGTACGTTTTCCAGCACCGGTTTTTATGTACTACAGGTTAATCGGTATTCTAATTTGAGTGCCGATTAAACTTTTACAAATCTTGGTCATCCCGAGAGCTTACGTGAATGCGTGACACGTATCTTCACTCTATCCGGGCATAACTAAATGACGTGCGCAGGAATTGATTGATGGCTGTCTGGAACACCGCAAAGAGCGAATAGTCGAGAAGTTCATAAATACCATCTATAACCGCCAGCTTGAGCCTTGGACAGAGCTGACCCAAGGCCAAACGCCAGCGAGATTTCCACTCAATGTAACGCCGAGCTTACCGCGACCCCTCGGGCAAGCATGCATGGAAAGATTGTGTTGCAAGCACTCCGGGCATCGTGATCCCGGCAATGGGGTGCCCGTCGCCATCCAACAAACCTACGTTTTTTGGACCGCTCACCAAGATTTCGGTTACATTTGAATGAGTGCCAACGGCGTGAACCGGACCCTCGCTGTTACCTTTCATTTGTAACAGGGTGGTTGCTTCGCCTTTGGCAGCATATTTTGGGCGTCAGCCCTCATTTTTGGAACATTCACCTGGGAACCGACAATGACCGATATTCAAGATCTGTGGTGCAAGGGATACCGCGATGGATGGGACGAGCAAGGTGTCCTTCCGACTTCCGAGCCGACAATTCCTCCCCTGCCAAGCATTCCCTCTGGCGTTTCGGATACTAAACAATGGGCGTATGACGAAGGAATGTCTCGTGGCGCGCTAGACCGCCTCAAGTCACAAGCAGGCCTTTCCTGACGCGAAGCAATTAATTCGGTGCTTTGCGGCCGCACTACCTTAATCATTCCGTGGCACCTAACGGGAAATGTTGATGACCGCTTGGGGTCGCTCCCGGTCAACAGTTTACTGCGACCGACAGCAGCAAACCACCCATGCAGGATGCGAGCGTTTCCGGTGGTTCATTGTTTTCAATTGCAGTTATTGTCAGTTTGGCGGGGCCGTCAGTTGCAATTGTTGCCGGTCGAAAAAGCCGTCAAATGCAGGTCGGAGCGTTTTCAAAAGCAAGTCGCTACACCTAGATTTTGAAGTGCATTTTGATAGGCAACTATTTGAAAATATTCATTGATAC
>JAZJYB010000105.1:0-7407 GCA_040390685.1 Pseudomonadota bacterium
CTTTGAAAAATTATTTTGTAAAAGGCCGTCAACCGTCTGTAATTCGCTGGCGTTAAGGATGCAGGTTCATGTGAATCGTTTGTTTTACTTAACAGCTCAACCTCAGGGGATTAAAAATGAAAACACTTATCGCTGCTTTAGTTACTGGCCTGTTCGCTGCTTCCGCATTCGCCAGTTCCCATACTGCTGCACCTTCCGCTTCGGCATCCGCTTCTGCTTCTGCAAAGGCATCGGCATCCGCTTCCGCTAAGGCATCTGCACCAGCAGCCTCTGCCATGGCATCTGCACCAGCCGCTTCCGCCGCCGCTTCTGCGCCAGCTGCATCTGCACCTATGAAAAAGAAAGCGGCTTCAGCTTCCGCCTCAGCCGCTGCTTCTGCTGCCTCAGCTGCTTCAGCTGCATCTAAGTAATTTCTTTAAACGATAACGTCAACCGCTGAGTAGCGGCTGACGTTAAGGTTACAGGTTCATGTGAATCGATTGTGTTACTTAATAGTTCAATTTCAGGGGATTTAAAATGACAAAACTTATCGCTGCTCTAGTTACTGGCCTGTTTGCTGCTTCCGCTTTCGCTGGTTCACATACAGCCGCACCTTCGGCTTCCGCTTCTGCATCGGCCAAAGCATCCGCTTCGGCAATGGCATCAGCACCAGCCGCTGCACCAGCTGCCGCTTCTGCTGACGCATCTGCCAAGCCTATGAAGAAAAAGCATAAGAAGGATGCTTCAGCATCTGCGTCTGCATCGGCTGCTGCGCCTGCCGCTTCCAAATAATTTTCTTCAGCTTCAAACAAAAAGGCAGCTTATCGCTGCCTTTTTTTTCTACGCCGTTTCGATCGATAACTAGTTTTTGTCTTGCTTGTCCTGGTGCCTATCATGAGTGGCGTGGCTGTCTTTGGTAAAAAACATGCCGATGCCAAGCAAAATCAAAATAAGCGGCCACCAGACTCGCAGCAGCTGAAAAACATTGATCTGGATCAGATCCAGGTTATGTGCCAGGAAAATGGCTCCGACCAGCATCAATACAACAGCGCCAAGTGCCTTTCATATGCTTCATTTAAATGAAAACGAGGGTCAGTTCGAGATCGTGAATATTGCCTCAGTTTAGCACTTGGTACTCGCTTTGCACCAGGCCACTTGGGAAGTCACGGGTTGCGACATGCTTGAGATGTATATCGTGAGGCAGTGTGCCAAATAAGGGGATGCCAGAACCAATGAGCACCGGCACGCGGGTGATGATCAGGCGATCAACCAGCCCGGCCCGCAAAAAGCCTTGTATCGTGATGCCGCCATCGATGTACAGATGCTGCGCGCCACTCGCGACTAGTTGCTGAACTATCTCTGCTGGCGTGCCATTCATCTGCTCGACTACCGCGCCGGGCGCTTTTGATAAATCCAGCGGCCCGCTGCTGAGCACCACCACCCGCTTGGCGCCATACGGCCAGGGTGTGAAAGTCAGCACCTTTTCAAAGGTCTTGCGGCCTATCACCAGGGCATCGACACTGGCTATGAATTCGTTGTAGCCATGTGGCTCGCCGCCGCCTTCCGGTAGCCAATCGAGTTCATGATTTGGCCTGGCAATAAAGCCGTCGACGCTGGCACCGACAAATACAGAAATACGCATGGCATTCTCCTCTTCAAAATTTGTCAGAATTTTTACAACAAATATGCACCAGGTATCTTAGGGCGCTTGCAGTAAATCTGGTGCTGCGCTGGATGCCCCGCCTAGCCTTACGCCTTGATAAACGATCCAGGCACGCAGCGCTGACATGCCATCTTCAAGGCAGATTTTTTTCAGTAGCTGGTCGGCATATTCCCTGTGCTCTTGAGGGATCAATTGCTCGCGCATGGCCTGATAAAGCGCGTCGTGCACCAATGATCCGCGCATAAAATTGGGCGTATCAATAGTTGGCCCGCTTGGGCCATCCCAGGCATAGCCTTTTTTAATTGTAAGCAGGCCATTTGCGTCAAGAACTATCACCGGCGGGATGGCAACCGGCTGAGTCAGACGCAATTCCGTTTGATGCTGGTATTCAGCGAACAGGGTGTATTTGTATATCCGACGTTTCTTGTAAGAGATCATAGGCTCGTTCAGTTTCATGGAAGAGGTCTATCAGTAGCGCGCCTTGCCGGTGATGCTTACGGCAGGCGCTTGAAATGGTTGCGGCTGTATACCTCGAATGCCTTGCCAGGCGGGGCCAGCTCGAAGGTTTCGAAAAACTCGTTGTTGGAAATGATCTCGTAAGTTTCTTTGGCTTTCCACGCATTGTCAAAGTTCTCAAAATGTTCGCTTTCAAAAACCAGCAATGCCGGACTGCTGGCCTGTTGATTGAGCGCATACAGATTGACAAAACTCTCTTCGTGAAATTGTCTAAGCATCAGCGTATTGCGCTTGCGGTCGAAGCTGATGAAGCTAAGATGATGATGCACTTCGCCTGCCTTATTGTGTTCTTGTGGCGGGTAGCTAGTGGTATTTTTTTCCTGGATGAACTTGTCACGCAAGATGAATTCATAGCTGCGCGCGACCGTGCCGGAACCGGATTGACCAGTTGCGGTGCCTGCCCAGTTACCCGCGAAAAAACGGACGGGCTGCCATGGATCAGGTTTTCTGTCTTGCGCATGTGCGCCAGTGACGATGAGGATGAAAAGAAGTGCTGCGCCATGTCTGAACATAGTCGTCTCCGTTAAATCAAAAGAATTGAATGTCGCTATGCATTCTTCAAAATGGTTAGCTCTTCAGATGTAAGAATTTTTGCTTGAGCTATAGGCATACCAGCGCTATTGAACAACTCAGAATTTTTATACCGGCCACTAAATCGCGTCGAAAAAACTAGCCAGATGAAGCGCGCGATCACACCGAACAGGCCGTTCTGCACAGGTTTTTTTTCACCGAGGGCGGCGGAAGTATTCAGCCTTGCAATTGCTTTGCCGAAGTCCTCATCCATGCGCGACTGATCAAGTGATGAATGTATCATTCCGATGAAGCCGATTTTGGGATCGGCCATGGTATTTCCCAGCGGCGTGTTACAGCATGCCGCATACCAGCGCAGCATGCCGTTCGGGCTCAGGCGCACGCAAGATAGATGTTCTGCACCTTGCGAAATGCGCAGGCGCGGCTGCGCCACTTGCACGATTTCGGTCCCACCTTGCGCATCGAGTACGTCGGCGTCTTTGCCAAGGAAATGCGCGAAAGCGCGACAGTCGGTGCAATAGCAGATGACACGGCTGCTGGTTCCCGTGCCCTCAATCTGGCCGCGGATGCTGCCACACTTACATTGAACTTTGTGCATATTATGATTCCCCATTCTCTTCCCATTGCGGATTCCAAACTACTTCCCAAAGGTGCTGATCTGGGTCCTGAAAGTAACCGGCGTAACCGCCCCAAAAAGTTTCTTGGGCAGGTTTTACAATGACGGCACCGGCATTTTTCGCCTGCTCCATGACAGCATCAACCTCGGCCATACTCGATACGTTATGCCCAAGCGATAGCTCGGTGGCGCTAGCGCTTCCTAATGGCAGGCCAGAATCTTGCGCTAAACTTTTACGCGGCCAGATGGCAAATTTAAGCCCCGGCTGCAAGTCAAAAAAGGCCACCGCACCGTATTCAAATTCTTTACCAATGATGCCTTCGGATTTAAAACCAAGGCCTTCGTGATAAAACTTGAAGGATTTTTCCAAGTCATCGACACAGACCGTGATCACGGTAATTTTTGCTTTCATGGGCGGCTCCTATTCTTAAGACCAACTTAGGTGGGTATGCTTGGCAAAGAGAATTTGCTGTCGAATTGCTGTCGTATTGTAGCTACCGGAGCGCAAAATAGTGCCGACGGTGAGTTTCTTTGCGTCAATCATTTTACCCATTAGATTTAGTTAAAGCCACCGATCACTCCGGGACGTTCTTGCGTAGTTTTAAATATCGTTAGAGCCACCACTTTACCTTTGCGCGTGTAGCTTGGCGGGCTTATGATTTCACCTTGCCTCTACAAGGCCGTCATTGTGCGTCAAGTGAATACCTACCTTTTCAAATTTTCCAGTCTGGCGTCGCTATGTGCAAGCGACTGATGTCGGCGACCGTACGCGTCCCGCAGTTGCCCATCGCGAGCTTGAACTCTCCCTGCAGAATCTCGATGACTCGATCAACGCCCGGCTGACCAAAAGCGCCGAGCCCCCAAAGAATCGGCCGACCGATGCCGACAGCCTTGGCACCAAGGGCGAGAGCCTTGAACACGTCTGTGCCTCGTCGGAATCCGCTGTCGATGAAAACTGGCACTCGGTTCCCGGCTGCACTAACCACTTCGGGAAGGGATTCGAGCGTAGATCGAAGCGTCTCCGTAGCGCGGCCACCGTGGTTCGAGACCAGAATGCCGTCGAACCCGTGCTCGATCGCCAGCCGAGCGTCCTCATGCGTGTCAATGCCCTTGATTACAAGCTTTCCGCGCCAGTACTTCCGCAGCCTGTCTACAAAAGACCAGTCCATAGCCGGGTTGAGCGCATGGACTCCTGCCATGTCGATGCCCTTAAACATCGCCCGAGTATTAAGAGGGGGCGGCACTGCCACGTGGCACGCAGTGCACTCACTGAGGTTGGGCCGGGTGCGCAAGAACGTTTCGCTGTTCCGGCCGGTCGTGTTGTCCACGGTAAGTAGGACAACAGTCGAGCCGGCTGCTTCGACACGGCGCAGCATCTGTTCGCACGCTTCCCATTTGCTAGGGGCGTAAAACTGGTACCAGACAGGTCGGCCTAGTTGCTTGTTGACCTCCTCGATGGGGTTTGAGGTAAATGTGGATAGGCACTGCAGTGTTCCGTGCGCACTAGCGGCGCGCGCCACCGACAACTCGCCGTCTTCGAAAAACGCTCCCTGGCCGCTAGTGGGACAACAGAAGATTGGGCTGTTGTAGATTGTGCCAAAAAGCTCCACCCGAGTATCAACGAGCGTGGCATCAAACAGGCGGCGAGGACGAAGCTGCACGCGCTTAAAGATCTCCCGGTTCGCTCGAAGGGTTGCATCGTCATCGACCCCGCTCGCCATGTTGGCCCAGTGGCCCGGCTGCACCCTACGGTGCGCCGGTTCCTCGAAATCGAATACGCTAAGAGCGGACTTAGGATTTGCGATCACGGCGCCCGGGTCGCCACCACCCTGAGCCAACGCGGCGGGCAGGTGAAGGAACGCGCCGACACCGCCCATTGCGGCTACATACGGGCTTGCTGCAAGAAACTTTACGAATTCGCGACGTGCGAGAAACGTTGAACGATTGATCATGGCGACTCCCTTCTTGTGGTAAACCAATGCCGTTACAAGTAACGACTGAACTCTGTCATCCCAATTTTTGAAATAGATTAAATGGAACGTCAGCTTTATTGAAACGTAGTTTGTAGCTCATGATCGAATGCCTTCCTTACGCTGTCCTGATGCCCAGATTTTGAGTTATGTGGACGCTGCCGCATAGACACTGGACTGGATGTATTTTCATGGAGTCTCCCTAAAAATTTGCTGTGTTTCGTATAGCGGATCTGACATTGAATATGTTTTACGGAACCACGCGAAACACGTAGCTGCATTGACTGCTGGAAAATGGTCTGGTTCCATCGCCCTTTATTTCCGTGCGTCCGGCAATTTCATAGATAGCCTTGGGATCTCGCGCCAGCGTGGCCAGCGCTTCATTGGTCTGCGGCTCCAGCAACATCAACGGAACGATCAGATGTTTCCTGCCTTCAGCTTCAGAGAGCAAGACGTAGCCGTCGCCAGTGGCGACCTCATTCAACAGTTTGCCTTTTGCAACCAGTGGCATGGTCAACATATTGCGCGGCGCGGCGACTTGATCAGCGGCCGGCGGGATGATCCAGACCAGTGGCGCGACTTTCGGCAACGCGATATTGCGCAGGCTAGTGGCGCCGGGTTGCAAGGCATCGAGTTGCGCCAGTCGATTCAGGTAGACGCGTTTAAGGCAGGCAGCATCCTGGCATGCATCGCGAACCGTTTTTATCCATGCCCGCTGGTCGCTCACCATGCAGGCGTCGGCATGCTTCAAAGACTCGCGTGCAGCCCAGTAGTAGCGGCCTAGATACTCATCCAGGTCCGACAGCTCAGGCTGACTGCAAATAGTTTTCTCGATGACGCTCTTGGCTTTGTCGCACGGGAACGATGCGGCGTCGGCCGAAGCCGAAAATAACAAGAACAATGCGCTGACGATAAAGTCAGGTAAAAACGAAGGGGACGGACGATTGGCCATGCTTATCCAAATCAAGAATGTTCTGGTGAATATACCCTTTATCAGCAGCGCATTGTCGTGAATTTTCCGCATTTTGTCGCCGATAGGAAAGCAAAAAATCTTCCCGTCAGCAACATTACAAGAGTCGCGTCGCTGACGCCAACGTCAGTGTCGTCAGCGTACTGGGCTAGAGTTTGTTTTTTGCATAGACAAAAATGGCCTCACCTAAAAAATCAACCATTTTAGGGTGGTACGCATTATGGAATGCTTTCATGTCCGGATTGTCCTGATAGAACAATCCCAGTCCTATGTAGGCCATTTTAGAAGGCAAATAGAACCGTGAAGCGATCGAATAATGACGCTCCATGAGGGATTGAACTTCGGCTGAGAATGGCAGCGAACTTTCTACCAGAGGGGCTAGCTCTGTGTACAAAATATCCCAGTCAATGTGAACTTGTGCTTTGTCCAGGTGCGACCAATTTGCGGTCTCTGCAAGCGATTTTGATTGTTCTTGCGCCATCGCTTGGCGACATTGTTCAAGATATTCATGGCTTGAGGTTTGAAGAGTCATGAGGTCAGTGCCATTTGATAAAAAAGGATTGAAAGTAAGGGAAAATTTTGCTTGTGATGCCTAATCAGGTAACTCTTGCGGAGTGCCACGTAGCCACAATTAAGCACGCAGTGATTGCCCCTGAAAAGATTATGGGGATAGTGAAAAAGTACATCCAACTCAAAGCGGCCACGGCGGCAAAGCAGGCCGATTAGGCGGAATGCGGTACAGCGAATTCGAATGCCATGTCGGACATTATTTTCCTATGCGCGCCTGCCATGCAACGAAGATTGGAGCGCCGACAATTTCAAGTACGGTAAAAGCGATAAACGGAATTGGCGGCCACCCGACAAAGAACATCGAAAGCAAGCGCCCAACCCCACCCAGGAATATCATTCCCCAAAGTACCCGGAACAAAACGGTTTGCGTCTCAATTCGTGGAATTAGCCAAATGACTGTCAGACCCACGCCTAGCCATATGCCACTTAAGAAGCGCAGGTTACTGTCGAGCAGCGCGTTCGCAGGAAGACCGGCACTCGCGTAGATCGGGTCACTCAGCCCGAACAGGCCAATCGTGCCAGTCAATATTGGTACCATTCCAAGGATGGCAGTTAAGATTTGTAGCAGACGTTTGTTCATATGGTAAATGAG
>JAZJYB010000106.1:0-10254 GCA_040390685.1 Pseudomonadota bacterium
TTGATCCCAATCTTGTTACAATAAAATCTTGACGGGAACCATAGAATCTAATCGTACCTACGCAGGCTAGGATGGAGGTGCGAATCTTAAAAATCAAGCGTCTCCAAATTCAAGCCAGTCCCCTTGTCGCTTCAACGGTATCGTGCAAGAATTTTTTCGATGGATTTATCTAACAATAGTGCATCTATCGCTAGCTTGATGTCAGCAAATGGAACAGTAGACTTCTGTGAAAACGCACACTGCGCCTTAAAACTGGCAAACACCAAGGCTTGCTTCAAGCGGTGTTGCGGCACGCGGCTGTTATGGTAGTCCAAGGTATTTTGTTCAACGATCGCATAGTCCATTCTGCCCATTGCAAGCTTTTGCAAATTCGACTCCATGGTAGGTGCGTCTTCCCGCTTAAAGTGGCTACCAAGTACCGGATCAAATTGTGGATACTGGTAACCGAGCACGGTGCCTATCGTCAGATCCGAAAGCGCCTGAATCGAGCCAATTGACGGCGTATCCAAGCGTGTGGCAATGATGCCGCTATTTGGAATGACAGGCTGGCTCCAATTGAATTCGCCCTCTATCCAATTCGGCAAGACATAGCAAACCCCGTCGGCATCGCCTGCGCGCAGAGCAGCGCTCACCCGCTTGCTGGGCAAGGCCAAAAATCTTGCGTGCAAGCCCAAACGTTCGGCTATGGCTTCCCCGAGGTCCTTCAAGATGCCACGTTGCAGCTTGTCTCCAACAAATTCAGCCAAGGGCATGGTGTGGTTAGTCGGCGCGATGAAAACAATCTCAGGCTTTGCGGCATGCGCAACGCCATGCAAAAGTGCCAGTGTGAATAACAAGTGACGAATGCTCATTGAAGGCTCCTGATTCATCTCGTTTTATACAGAAAGACGAATGGAAAGTAGATGCAACACAACACAGCATTCACCATTTTCGGCAGATTCACAAGCGGTATTTTGTTATGGCCTGGTCGTAAAAAAAGAACCTGCCACGATGATCTTAAAATTTATAAAAACCGTCGCGTTTTAACCCCTTCCCCGGGCAGGGGGATGTTTGCGGGATTTCGCAAAGCATGCTTTGCGCCACAAACATCTAAGCCGCTTGCAAGCGGCGCGGTGGATAGTGTTGGGAGGGGGTCGAACGGTTAAATATCTCCGCCTCCAAAAACAAGCCCTATTCCTTACTAGCAAAATGATTACGATGCGGCTTAAAACATTTACCTGCGGCGGATTGCAATCCGCCCTACAAAAGCTGGTCATCAATTAAGGAACTGTGCGGCAGCAAAGTGATGACTCCTGAATCGGCGGACACTTCACCGACCCGAAAGAACAGAACACACAACAGTCACCGGGTTTTGGACGCAACACGGCGTGGCAGCCGGTGCACTCATAAAAAAACATGCAGGCATCTGTCGGCATAATTTCTTCGCGAACTGTTCCGCAATGCGGGCAGGTTAACTTGGAGCGGAGAATGACGGTTTTGCTCATTTACCTATCCTTCACCTTAGCAAGAAGGTAATCCGCGTTCGTAGGGCGTCAATCACCACTGACGAATTGCGCCGAATGGTCAAGTCAAGCTACCTATTTTCATCGTTTCGCCCCATGTCTTCCGTTGATCAGCCGTGATGCAGCTTGAAGCGATTACCTACGGCGGATTACAATCCGCCCTACGCGAGCTGCGTTATCCCATACTGCATGGCCGATTTTAGTGCGTCGATGTTTATGTCATTGAGAGTTTTGAACTTTATACAATAGCCTGTAACACTTGCCTTGCCGAGTTCTTTGCCATATTTTTCAGCTAAGAACTTCTTATCCTTAATCCCAAGAATATAGATCGAGATTCCTGTGGTGTTGGCGCTGAGACCAATTTGGTAAAAATCCCTGGTCTTCCCATTGGCATATTCTATGGTGCGAATCCCATATCCAATATTCGGGTTAGAAACAGTCTTACCATTCTCATCTTTGCCATCAAGGAACCACAATTTACCTGCTGGCATCAACTCCAGAATGATGCGATGTAACTCCTGCATCTCGCTACGTTTTGGTTCGGGCTGAATAGCAAGATACTCTTGGATTTGGTTCTGAATATTCATATTAAATTTATTAAATTTGTCGATTCAGAAAATGTAGGGTGGGTGCAACCCGCGCCGGATATCGGATATGTTGTGCGCTCGTTTGATGTGCTTTGAATAAACAAAATAATAAACGGAAAATTCCTTTGCGATTAAACTGCGCGGGTTTTACCCGCCCTGCTCGACTAGGCCTGACAGACCGAACCATTAGCGGAAGTTGAAGAGGATGAGAACGAGGAGCCAAGCTGCCAACAAAACAAAAACAAAATTGGCGATAACCGCGCCTACAATACTTAACCCGGCCCATGGCTTTGTGCATATTTTTCGAAGGACGAACGTAACGACCGCGACGATTCCTGCTACTAACAACGTGTAATTAAAATAAATTTCTAACGCTCCACCTGTACCATCGTTCGCTATGGCCGTTAGCGGCGAAAGCAAGATGAAACTCGTGGCCAGAAGTTGAGCACCGCGATTGTGTGTCATGTTCACGCCTAACGAATGTTCGCGTACGATCGGTCTATTGTGTAAAAACATTCGTGCTCCTTAAAAAATCTTAATAAAAAAGTAGCCGTCACATTTTCTTTTTGGTCTCACATACCGAATTCTAATCCAGCATTAAATTTTGATGAAAAGCGGTAGCGTTGTTGCTTTGCATTCTACCTACGAAATTGCCAATATTGGAATTTAACTGCCGTTTTAAATGTTTTCTTTTATTGAGCGTATTTGATTCTCGATCACCCTCATCCCTTCTCCCGCGAGCGGGAGAAGGGAGCGAATGCGCGAGAATGACGATGTGGGTGCACTGCATGTCTCAGGCTACGCTGTGTGAACTTCACGCTATGTCGTATTAAAAAAACTCACTACAAATCAAACCGATAACCCAAGCCATAAATCGAATGGATGGGATTAGCATCCGGCAAAACCACCTCAAGTTTGCGCCGCAGGTTTTTGATGTGGGTGTCGATCGCCCGGTCTGTGACATCCAGGCTGTCTTGATTCGCCACGTCGAGTAGTTGTGTGCGCGAAAAAATTTGCCCTGGGTGGCGCACGAAACAAGATAGTAAAAGGTATTCAGAACGGGTGAGTTCCAGCACCTTTCCGTCTATGGATATCCTGTGCTTTTCTTCATTAATGACAATTTTCCTTGCTGACCTTGTATCGATATTTTTTGTGTCCAGCCTGCGTAAAATTACCTTGATGCGCGCCATCAGTTCACGCGGGCTGAACGGTTTGCACAGGTAGTCGTCTGCACCACTTTCCAAGCCGATCAGCCGGTCGATTTCTTCGACCTTGGCGGTGACCATGATGATCGGCACTTGCGAAAAACTTCTCACCTCTTTGCAAAAGCTTAGGCCGTCCATACCTGGCAGCATCAGGTCGAGCACGATGAAATCCGGCATGCTGACGCGTACCGCTTGCAGCGCCTGTTGGCCATTGCCGATGATATTCGGAAGATAGCCTGCCGCACGTGCATAATCGGCCACCAATTCGGCCAGGTCGTTTTCATCTTCTACGATCAATAATTGCAGGCTCATCTCGCCTCCAATGGAAAAGATAAATCCACGCGCAAGCCGCCGCTGGGTGCATGCGAAAACGCGATCTTTCCGTGATGCGCCTGCATGATACGGGCGCACAATGCGAGACCTAGACCTGCCCCGCCTTGCTGCCGGTTGCGTGAAGGGTCTACCCGGTAGAAGCGTTCGCCCAGGCGCGCCAAGGCTACTTCCGGCACTGCTGGCGCGCTATCGTCTAGCGTCAGCACCAGAGTATTTTCTCGCTGCTGTGCGGACAGATGGATGCAGCCTCCGGGCGCGGTATACCGGATGGAGTTTTCAAAGAGATTACTGAATACCTGACGCAGACGATCAGGGTCGCCCTGCACTTTGCTGTTGGCAATTGCCTCAGCCATCGTCAGGCGCAATTGCTTGGCCTCCAGCTTCTCTTTAAAGTTGTCGGCTTCTTGCACCGCCAGCTGCCACGCATCCAGACTTTGCATGTGATATTCCAATTCACCGACATCGGCGCGCGCCAGGGCATATAACTCATCGATCAGTTTATTCAGCGACAAAATCTGCCGCAGCATTAGCGCGATATTTTCCGGGCTGGCCTGGCGTATGCCGTCCTGCATCGCTTCAAGCTGTGCGCGCAACACCGAGATCGGCGTGCGTAGCTCATGTGAAGTATCGGCCACCCACTGCTTGCGCGTCTGCTCGGCACGTTCTAGCTTGCCCGCGAGTTGATTGAAACTATGCGCGAGTTCACCGAGTTCGTCGCTGCGTGTCTCACCCAATCGGGTAGCAAAATTTCCGTTGGACAGTAGTCGTGAGCCTTCCAGTAAAGCGCGTATCGGGCGGCGAAAATGCATCGCCAGAAGACTGGCCGCCACGGCACTTAGCAAGATGCTTAAGGCGATGATGATGACTATGATCTCTGTTTGCTTCTGCAAAAAAACCCTGGCCATGCTGTCGGTCGGTTGGTCGGATTTTGTTACCTGCAAATAGGCTATCAGCTGGTCGCCAAAATAAATGCTGCGGCTGGCGCTGCTGGTCTTATCCGGCAAGCGGCCCGCGAGGTAACGATGGCTGTTATCGAGCAGGGTGATGCGGCTGTATAAACTCGGCAAGCTGATGGTGGCCGGTCGCTCGATTTGGGTTGATGCCAAGGAAATACCTGGCAGCCGCTTCGCATCAGGTGATGGTGGCGGCGGCGCTATCGATAGACTGGGAGGCGTGGGCGGCGGCGGTGGCAAGGCCGGCAGCAAGGCGTCTGGCGCGACGGGTGCAGCTGGCGCCGCCGGTGCCACCTTTGCAACGGGCGCAGCAGGCGCAACTGCTGGCGATGTGATGCGTTTGCCGAATGGCTGGTTTCCGGTATCTAAGTTATTTTTCTGTTGGTAAAGACGGATTAGTTCTGCACTAAGCCAGTCACGCTTTTCCTGCGCGTCCGTCGGCAGAAATGACCAGTCCTGCTGTTCTGCATAACGCATTTGCACGTCATCCGAGACTTCCTGCAGGCGATTCAGCTCTATCTGTATCGCATAGTCAGCAAAGCTCTCGCTGACTTTTTCCGCCATCAGGGCCAACGCCAGCGCCGCCACCCCAAAAATGGAGAGCAAGACCGCAATGAAGAGGCGAACGCCGATAGAAAATTTCACAAAATGTCCCTGCCGATAGCAAAATCTGAGTGTAGTGGCAAGTACGCCCGACGCCAACAAAATTATTGGTGCTGGTTAAATAAATTTTATTTGCGCCAATTACTCATTATTTCCTCACATTCTTTGCAATCGGAACGCGAGACCGTTGCCAGCGACTACAATACGCCAACGCATTCAACATACACCCAAACAGGTCGATCATTCATTAAGGCAGCCCATGTATCACGGAGAAAAATTCAACGCTATCAGCCATCTGGTGGGCGCGATTCTGGCGCTCATCGGCAGCGTTGTGCTGATCGTCTTTGCCAGCTCGACGGGCGACCCTTGGAAAGTCATTAGTGTCACGATCTACGGCATCACCCTGGTGTTGCTGTACAGTTTTTCCACCATGTACCACAGCATGCGCGGGCCGATGAAAGAGCTGTTTCAAAAACTCGATCACCACAGCATCTATCTGTTGATTGCCGGTAGCTACACGCCGTTTTGCCTGGTCAGTTTGCGTGGCAATTGGGGCTGGACTTTGCTGGCGGTGATCTGGGGTCTGGCGATTTTGGGCAGCTTGCAAGAACTCAGGCAAAAAACTGATGCGCGCATCTTGTCTGTGGTGATTTATATCGTCATGGGCTGGGCCGCACTGGCCGCCCTCGTCCCCTTGAAGCAGGCGCTTGGCGCCAACGGCTTTAGCCTGGTCGCCGCGGGTGGTATTTTGTATACCGTCGGGATAATTTTTTACGCACTCGACACGCGCCTGCGCCACTCTCATGGCATCTGGCATTTGTTTGTGGTGGGTGGCAGCACGGCACATTACATGGCGATACTATTTTTCGTGCTGTAGCAACTTAGGCTTAAGGTATAATCCGCAGCTTGCGATTTACTGGGATTCTTATGGCTACAATGAAGCAGGTGGCGGAAAAATCGGGGGTGTCTACCACCACGGTTTCGCATGTCATCAACGGCACCCGGATGGTCAGCGATGAGGCCAGGGACCGCGTGTTGCAGGTCATCAAAGACCTGCACTATATTCCCAGCGCTGTCGCGCGCAGCCTGAAGAACGACAAGACTCATACGCTGGGCATGCTGGTACCAAATAGCTCCAACCCGTATTTTGCCGAACTGATCCAGGGAATCGAAGATACCTCGTTCATGCTTGGCTACAACATCATCTTGTGTAACTCGTATGATGATCTCAAGAAGCAAGTCGATTACATCCGGGTCTTGCTGGAAAAACGCATTGACGGCCTGATTTTGGTCTCGTCCGGCTCAGACCGTGAACTCACCAAACTGCTGCTCAGCGAAAAAACACCAAAAGTATTGGTCGACCGTGAAGTCACCGGCATGTCGGCCGATTTTGTCGAAACCGATCACGAACACGGCGGCTACCTGGCGACCAAATACCTGACCGACCTGGGGCACCGCGCGATCGCCTGCGTCGCCGGTCCCAAAAATGTCTTGTCGAGTAGCGCCCGTGTTGATGGATACAAAAGAGCGCTGCGCGAAGCCAAGATCAAACCCAACGCAGATTGGATTGTGTATAGCGATTTCACCAGCAAAGGTGGCTTTAGCGCTTTCCAAAAGCTGATCGCTTTACCGGATATGCCCACCGCGGTATTCGCCAGTAATGATCTGATGGCAATCGGCGGCATCTGCGCCGCCAGCCAGGGCGGCAAACGCATCCCCGAAGATCTGTCAGTAATCGGTTACGACGATATTGCACTGGCCTCATTTTGCAATCCGCCATTGACTACCATCGTCCAGCCAAAACACGAACTCGGCGTGCTAACCGCAAGGGTGTTGGTCGCACGCATCAATGACAAAAACCTGCCTTTGCGCCGTGAAATACTTGAGCCTAGTCTGGTGATCCGTCAATCTACCGCGCCTTTGGCGCAAAGCAAATCCACCGTTAACAAATCATAAGCAAATAGTGAGCGTAAATATCATGCCGATCAAATCCCATATCCGTACCATCCCCAACTATCCCAAGCCTGGGATTATGTTTCGCGACATCACCACGCTGCTGAAAAATCCGCTGGCTTTCCAGGCCACGATTGATGAGCTGGCGAAACGCTACCAAGGACAAAAAATCGACAAGGTGGCGGGCATAGAAGCGCGCGGTTTCATCATCGGCGCACCGCTGGCGATACAACTCGGGGTCGGCTTTGTGCCAGTGCGCAAAACCGGCAAACTGCCGGGCGAAACCGTAGGCCATGATTACGCCCTGGAATACGGTACCGACCGCATAGAGTTGCATATTGATGCCATCACCGCGGGCGAGCGGGTACTCCTGATCGACGACCTGATCGCCTCTGGCGGCACTGCAGAGGCGGCCTGTAAACTGATAGAGCAAGTAGGCGGCACTGTAGTGGAATGCGGCTTCGTGATTGAGCTACCGGCACTCGGCGGGCGCAAACTGTTGGAAAATAACGGACACAAAGTGTTTGCCCTGTGCGAATTTGATGGTGAATAAGGTGGTGAATAAGATGAATCACAACGAATTAATTGAACAGGCAATCGCAGCCAGGCAAAAAGCCTATGCACCGTATTCTGGCTTCCAGGTCGGCGCTGCCCTGCTCTGCAAAGATGGCCGGGTTTTTCATGGCTGCAATGTCGAAAACGCCTCGTATGGCCTGTGCAATTGCGCCGAGCGCACTGCCATGTTTAGCGCGATTGCCTCGGGCTGCAAACCCGGTGATTTCGCCATGCTGGCAGTGGTCGGCGACACCGACGGCCCAATCGCCCCATGTGGCGCCTGCCGCCAGGTGGTACTGGAGCTCGGCGGCCCCAACTTCGCAATCGCATTATCCAACCTGCGCGGCGACACCATGCTCACCACAGCAGCAGAACAATTGCCAAACGCCTTCGGCGGTGCGCAATTGGAGAGTGACACGGCTGCGGCTTTCAAGCCAGTTTAAGCATTGATCAATTAACCTGTAGGTCGGAAAAGCCTTAAGCAAAACCCCAACCATTTGGAATTTTCCATGCATCCTGTCGAATCAGACCAGCTCACCGTAGCCCTCGCCCAAATTGCGCCAGTATGGCTAAATCGCAGCGCCACCACGGCCAAGATCATCGACTACCTACAGCAAGCCGTAAAGCAAGGGGCGCGTCTCGTGTGTTTTGGTGAAACCTTGTTGCCCGGTTATCCGTTCTGGTTAGATTTGACTGAAGGCTCGCGCTTCAACGACGAGGTACAAAAAGATTTGCACGCCTTTTACGTACAGCAAGGTGTCGATATCGAAGCCGGTGATTTAGACAGCATTTGCCACGCCGCGCAAGAGCATCAGATCGCTGTCATGCTAGGTTGCCTGGAGCGCCCCAAGGACCGCACTGGCTACAGCGTGTATTGTTCTTGCGTGTATATCGGCACCGATGGCGTAATCGCTTCAGTCCACCGAAAACTCATTCCGACCTATGAAGAACGTCTGACCTGGGCAGCTGGCGATGGACATGGTTTGCGTACCCACGCTTTAGACGGATTCACTGTGGGAGGCTTAAATTGCTGGGAAAACTGGATGCCTTTATCGCGTGCCGCTTTGTATGCCCAAGGCGAAGATTTACACGTGGGAATCTGGCCCGGCAATCGGCGCAACACCGAAGATTTGACGCGCTTTATCGCCAAAGAAGGCCGCAGTTTCAGTCTTGCCGTTTCGGGTTTAATGCGCAAAGAAGATATTCCGGCGGATACCCCACACCGCGACAAAATTTTGCTGCGATGCCCAGAAATACTGGCCAATGGTGGCTCCTGTATCGCAGCGCCCGATGGTAGCTGGATAGTCGAGCCTGTGATCGACCAGGAATGCTTGTTAATCGCCACGCTAGATAGAAATCAGGTCAGGCGCGAACGACAGAATTTTGATGTGGGCGGTCATTATTCCCGTCCTGATGTGACCCGCCTGATCATCAATCGCCAGCGTCAAAGCCTGGCGAGTTTTGAGGATTGATAAACTCATTCCAAGTCATCGTTTCCGAACAGCGCAAAGCCATCACAGCGGCATGCCGAAGATACTGGCAAAGCGCTGGCGTGCTTCTGGCGTTGCTTTCGGGTCGGGCAACAAGTAAGTGTCCAGCATGCCAAACTGATGCAGTTGCAGGCCGATATCGCTGAACAGCGGAGTCAGGTCGAGAACATTTGTCGTGTTGACGATGCGCTCTATCGTGGGCTGCAGATCGATGCCCGCCACGATACGGCCGTGGCGCACTACGTCGGCTTGGGTGTACTGTTTGCCCGGCGGGCTGAACTCGCTAAACAGTGACTTCATCAAATCAGGCAATCCCACTTTATTCCCGCTGGCACGGCGCAATTCCACATCCATCGCCAGGCCGGCGATGGTGCCGCCACCGTAGACCAATAGCCAACTGTGGTGTTTGTCTTTGACTGCCTCGCGCACCGTGCCTTTCAGGCCCATCAGCTTGCGCGCTACTCCCTGGCCACGCGGCAGGTTCTCCAGGTTCTTGATCAGGAAGTCGCGGTCCATCACTTTATTGCGTACCAAGGTCATCACGGTCAGGTAGCTTAAAGCGACGAAATGTCAAATCAGCGGTTTGTACTGCAAAAATTGCGCCTATCAAAAAAAGCAAAATAACCAATAGGCGGCATACACTCGCACGCCGCTGCTTGATTTTTTTTTCAAGGCAAGGATGGCAATGCCATGAAGATTTGAATACAATCCACTGCCTCGTCAGCTCTAGACCAACTGAAAAAACCAATTTAAAGCAAGTTTAAGCGGTGCCAAAAACAAGCAAGCTTGGATTCTTGAACACATTTACCACAGTGTCCAACATAGCCAAGACGACAATAGGAAATTTTCTTGACTTGAGCTACTTAGTCTTGTTTAATACACAGACGCAATCGTTTGCGCAATCGTTTGCGTAATCAATTAGGTGACTAGTTAGGCTGCTAATTGGGTCACAAACCATGAGTCACCAATAGGATTAACCATGTGCTGTAATTTTCACAGATCAAGTACGATTATCGTTCACCACAGGTGCGGGCAATGAAACCGGTAATTTCTGTCGTTGGCAGCGCCAACAT
>JAZJYB010000107.1:0-4521 GCA_040390685.1 Pseudomonadota bacterium
ACCGCTGGTTTCCACTTTACCGACGTTGACGAAAGTGCTTGGGCAACCAACGATGCCGGCACAGGTCGCCACCTGCATCAGGCGGTCGTTAAACCTGGTGTAGTAAGTGGCGATCGAGCCGACAAAACTGTCGTGCTTAAAGCGATATCCAAGATCGAGCGTGGTCGATGTCTCTGGCTTGATGGTGGCGGCGCTGAGGTTGAAGGCGGTCTGGGTTTGCGAGAATGGGCCATTTACACCTGGCTGAAAAGCGCGCATGTTTTGTGACAAGCTGGAGAAAATTTCATCGTCTTTATTCAAGGCGTAACTCACACCCACCTGCGGTAAAAATGACTTGGACGCAACGATATGTCCGGCAGCGCGCGTGCCGACCAGGCTAACCGCATCAATCGCCACTTTCGGTGTTTTAAAACCGTAGTTCAGTTTCAATTGGTCTGCCATCAATGACATCGTATCTTGCGCATAGAACTGAGTCGTTGTAGTTGTGAAGTCTTGCTTGAAGCCGGTGGAGAATGGATTACTCAAGAAATAATCCGTGTTTTCCGGTCCGCTGGCATTGTAAAAATTACGTGTCAAAGTATGCTTGCTACGCTCCGCCCAGACACCGGCGTTGATTGCATGCTGTCCCAAGTCCCACGACAAATCAGCGATCAGGCCATTGCGGTCGATGGAATATTCTGAAGTACGAATCGAAATTGGCGCGCCAGAAGCCGATGGCGTGTACGGGGTATACCAATGCCCCTGGCCGTCATTGCTGTGATGGTACACGGTGGTTTTCAAGTCCACAGCATCGCTCAATTTATTCTCCAGCGTCGCGCCGAACAAGGAATCTTTGCGCAAGCCGCTACCTTCGAAATACGCATCATCCAGGCTATTCACGCCGCCGGTAAAGATGCCCTTGGCCGCATTCACCGCACGCTGCCAGTCTGGTGCGTAGTTATCCCACTGATAGCCCAGGCGCTTCGTCATTTCCAGCGACATATCCTGATAATCGACTTCTTTGCGGTCAGAGTAATTGAAGAAGGCGGTCAGTTTATCGTTGCCAAAAGTTTGTACCAATTTTGAGTTGAACTGATCCTGATCTTGCGAGCCACTACCCTTGGTTTTGTCGGTACGCTGACGTGTCACGCTAAAGTAGGCTTTGGTTCCGGAAGACATCAAACCTGTGTCAACCCTGGCGAATGTGCGCGATGTTTTATCGCTGCCAAAAGTTTGTGCACCAGTAACGCCGAACTCGTCCGACGGATTGGATGAGAAAAACTGAACCGTACCGCCAAGGTTGCTGGTTGACGCAGTCCCTACCGCGCCAGCACCCTGTGAGAGTGTTACGCGACCGAGGTTTTCTGAAGAGATCGCGCGGCTGATATGCAAGCCATTATTGTTACCGTAACTCATGTCGCCAAGCGGCACATTGTCGAGCGTAAAACCCAATTGATTTTGTGAAAAACCGCGCACACTAAACCGTGTCGACCACTCATAGGCACCGAATGGATCAGCCGACTGGAAGGCAACCCCTGGTAATTTCTCGAGAACTTTCAACGGGCTGGCGCCAGGCAAGGCCTTGACGATATCGACGCTGGTGATATCTTGCACCTGACGTGTCTTGCCCTTACCGAAGACCGTGACAACAGTCGGTGCATCCTGCACTTCCGTCACTTCTTCGGCGAATGCAGCGCCAGAAAAAGCCTGCAGAATAATCAGATAAATAGAAGTATGTTTGAAACGATTTGCCACGATGTAGTCCTTCAATGAATAAATATTGATTGTTGTATTAGTCGGATATTGAGACAGTCGATTTTGTCGAAAGTGATTCATTTGTGATTCAGGAAATACCAATAGTTTCCCGCTAAACGCAGTGCAGTATTGACATCAACGCCCGGAACTTTAGTATTGAAATATGACTAGGAAGTGACGCCAAAATCGATTCGAAAATCCCCTCTAAAAAAACGGAAAATTTGACTTTGTCATCGCCAGTAAATATAAAAATGCTTTATAGAAATTTAATGGAAAAATGCTGCGCAACGACACAAAAAAAACGCCCCACACACATTTTTCAATGCGTGCAGAGCGTGGAGAAAGAGAACTTAATGGCGAGATTGAGTGTTGAGCCAGCGACAAATTTATTTCGAAAGCTGAGCTCTGCTCATTTAGCTTATTTGGATATTGGTTTGCCTGTGAAGTCGAACAAATTCATCAAATCGCCGATCGCAGGACGGTTCAGTGGCACGTAGGGATTAGCCTTGTCGATGACAGGGTTGGGCAAATTATCCCGGCTGCGTTTCGACAGCGGCGCCAAGCCCCAGTTGCGCTCAATAAATTTCGCGATGGAAGCGTGATCATAGTAAGTGTGGTCGACATGTCCGCGTTTTGCGTAAGGCGAAATCGCCACCAACGGTACGCGGGTACCATCGCCAAAAAAATCGATGAACTGGACATAGCCTGAATCGAAATATCCGCCACCTTCATCAAAGGTCACCAGGATCGCGGTTTTTTTCCACAGTGCCGGGTTCGACTGCACGCGCGCCAGTACGTCAGAAACCAGTTCGTCGAAACTCGATTCAACCGCATAGCCGGGATGGCCGGAAATACTGTCGTAAGGAGCAATGATAGAGACCGCCGGAAAAGTTTTTTCATCCTTCACATCCACATAGAATTGGTGCAGGTCTTGCAGTTTTTGCTGGTCGCTGCCGGTCATGGTGGAAGTAAAAAAACTTGGCGTATCGCACATCGCACAATATTCCTTGTCGACGTTTTTTCCGTCATTGCGGCCACCGCTATACCATTTCCAAGAAACATTCGCGGCAGTGAGTGCATCGCCGATATGCGGGATGGTTTGTGGTGGTAACAAAAATTTATCGGGGCCGAGTTCCAGTGCTGCGCCAGTTGGTGAATACGCGGGATCCATATTATTCACCATGTAATAGGTGTCGGGCGCGCAGTTGCCATCGTTAAATGCCGTGTAAGGCAATTTATTGAGAAAATTGCGGATGCCAGTCACGCCAGGCTGGTTCAGATCGGCACATTTCACGTAGCTGCCGCCGCGATAACCGTCTTCGGTAAACCAGTTATTCGTATGGGCTTGCGCGTCAGTGTTTTCTATCTGTTTGGCCGGCGGTATGCCAGGCTTGCCATTAGTCGTATAAAACGAGACGTCAGCGGTCGCCAAGGCAAAATAGTTAACGGTGGTACCGCCCATGATGGGTTGGTGATAATTGTCGGCGATGGCGTAGGTATCCGCCATTTTTTTAAAAAAAGGTGCGTCGCCAGCCGACATATTGTAAAAGCCCATGGCAATGCCGCCCTGGTAGGTATTCCCCGACGAGAAGAAGGCCGGGATATTGCTCGGCCCGACTCCGGTCATTTCTGCCACCCAGACAAACAAGTCGTTATTGCCGCCGTTGATCTGTTGCCACATCTGAAAAAAGCGGTGAACCGGGTCGCCGGTATGCGCGCCATAGCTGACGTGTCTGGTGATTTGAAACGGCCCGTTTGGCATCGCCGCCGGAAAACGCGCATCAGGAATGTCTTTACGCTGCCCCAGAGCACCAGCGGCATACGGTTGCGGCAGGGTCAGGTAACTGCCATTGATCATCGGGGTCGGCGTATAGCTGCCCATATTCGCCGCCAGATTTTGTGCCGCATCCTGAAAATTTGGACCTGGCGTACCATCTGCTTTGACTATCCCTTTGGAGAGCAGATTGGAAATAGTCTGGCCACGCTTCGGTTTATACACGCCATACAAATTATCGAAGGTGCGGTTCTCGCCGACGATCACGATGACGTGCTCAATCGGGGTAATCGGCATTGTTACTGCATGGGCAAATTGCAAGGGCAATATGCTGAGTGCCAAAATACTTTTTGTGAGAAATAATTTCATTGAATTGGAATAGAGGGGATTAGTTTAGGTCTGATCGAAAAGCGGCCGTATTACGCAAGTAATCTTTTCTCTGACTTGCCGTATTTAATCGACTTTTCATCCGGTATCATCAGGCCGGTATTTTCGTCGCGCCCCTGCAAAATAAAACGGGCATTGCGCTCACCCAAGCCATCGGCCGCTAAGCGGCTGTCGTTGCCGATTTCACCGTTCTTGATACGGTTAACAATCACGCCGATCTGCGTGCCCTTAAAATCCCTCAGCATCCAGGCATCGCCATCGCTATCGCCAAACACCATCAAGGGTTCATAGCCTTTTTTTGCCACCAATTCATTTTGTATGCCTATGGTTTTCCCCGGTCCCCAATTAAAGTGCCAACCCTGGCGATAAGTGCTGGTATATTTTCCGTCTTTCATGTCGAGTCGCAGGCCTATGACATTTTCAGGCGGCACGTTGTAGCCATAGTGCGGATGCGAAGCAAACACGCGCACCACATCATCAAGCGAGGCGGTGCTGATAAAAACGTCGATGCCATTCGCGCGCAAAGTCTGCATCAGACTACGGATTTCTTCATGGATGCGTATCCCATGAAAATGCTCGGTGGCGACCACGCCGGCCTTGCCAGGCAACTGCCGCGAGCTTTCATA
>JAZJYB010000108.1:0-2134 GCA_040390685.1 Pseudomonadota bacterium
TTATCGCCCATTTCTGCCAGAAAAAACGTCACGCAGGTCACGAGAAAAACCCCATAGCGCCCTTCATTGATACCTTCTTCTGCCATCTCATCAGGTTTTAAGGTCCATGCCGCGATCGCCAGAAATGACAAACCCAAGGCCCAGCGCAGCACATCGGATGAGATGTAATTGACGACCCAATGCCCGAGTAAGCCAGCGAACGCATGATTGGCCAAGGTAGCGAGCAGAATGCCAAGCACGATGGAAATCGGCTTTTTATAGCGGGCAGCCAACAATAAAGCGAGCAACTGAGTTTTGTCGCCAATTTCACCGACGGCAACAGCAAGGGTAGAGACGAGGAATGCTTCCATGATAGTGTGCGGGATGGGGCAAGTTAACGATGATACACATGTCTTGGCCCCATCCCTGGAATGCGAAAACATATCTATCAATAGTCTTGCCAAATCGAATAAGGAATCGCTAAGTCAATTGTGAAGCGGCTCGAAATTGGATTAAACGCACCATGACCGGATGGCCAAGTATGTTGATACGTTTCTTTCAGTAAACTTAAATGAAACTAGTAAACTAAAACAGGCTACTCCCCAATGAATTTCAGGCGGGATTATACTGCATGAACTATTCACCCTTGATTTTTCTGCGCATTGGTCGATATTGTTAAGTGCTAGTATGAGTTTTACATGAGATTCTCAGCAGCTTATTTGATTTGCTTGCCGAATAGAAAGAGGAGAGCAAAATGAACATCCGCATCCCCGCTGCTGTAGCCCAGCCCCTGTCCGCATCCAACCCGTCGAACAAGCTGCACGATAATGAACGCGGTGCAACATTGCATAAAAATGTCCCGGTTGCAACGCCTGGCGCAGACACGGTAGAGCTAAGTGCCAATGCCAGCGGCGCTGCCAAGAATGATCTGACCTACACAGATCCACGATTGGGTAAGACCAGTGCCAAGCCAGATCTTGAGGCTTTGCTGGAAGAATCAAATCGCAAAGCGCAAGCCATCGTCGATTTAATCTTGCCTTTGATCGAACAGCAAGGTCTCAATTTGGCGAAGGTAGTGAGTGGCGAGCAAAAACTGAATGCAGATCCGAAGGCTATAGAGGCGGCCAAGGCTGCAATCGCGCCGGATGGCGAGTTTGGCGTGCAAAAAACTGCCGAACGCATACTGAGTTTCGCGAAAGCGGCGATAGGTGGAGATCCAGCCAAACTCGATAAAATTCGCGCCGCAGTCGAGCGCGGCTTTAAAGAGGCGGCGGATATTTTGGGCGGTACTTTACCTGAAATCAGCCAGCAAACCTTGAGCGCAATTCAGACTGAATTTGAGCGTTGGAAAACCGATGGCATTCCGGCTGGCGATACTGTGAAATTATCGATTAATGCCCCAGCGGATAAAGTTGCGGGATGATGCGTGGCAAGTAATTAACGCCAAACCTGATTAAACACGGCGACACGGCGAACACGGCACATGCTTCGTTCGAGTTTTTGGCTTTCCGCCGTGTTCGCCGTGTCGCCGTGGTTCAATATTTTTTGAGCTTCGAAGTTGAATCCGTCTAACGGGCTTTCACCACGGTAACAGTGCATTCTGCCTCCGCCACTACTTGCGCTGAGACGCTGCCAAGATAGCGCCGTATGCTCGAGCTGCCACGCGACCCGATGATGATGTGATCCACCGAATTGTTATGCGCATATTCAATAATCGCCGCCGCCGGGTCGTGCGCTTCCAATACATGAAAAGTGACTTTGCCGGGTTTGATGTTGAGCGGGCGGGCCCAATGCTTGAGTTCAACCAATTGCTTCACATGCACGTTTTGCCCATCCTGCACGATGCCATCATCCATGCCGATGCGGTTGACTTTGCGTATCGTCAGGCAAGCCAGGCGGGCGCCGGGTTGGGTTTCAAGTATGCGTTTGGTAATGCTACGCAAGTTCTCGGCTAATGTTGCTGTGCCGTTGGTCAGATCAAGTGCCGCGACGATAATCGGTGCCTGTGAGAGTTGCTCTGATACGCTGTGCTGCAATTCTGGTTCTGCACCGGCGGCACGGAATCGTCGTTTGAGCACCGCGTAAAGTCCATCCTGATCTGCTTTTTCCGCCCTTGCCGTGAGCAGTATTTGTGCAGGATTTTGCAGTTGAAAAG
>JAZJYB010000108.1:2144-6523 GCA_040390685.1 Pseudomonadota bacterium
TGCCTATTGCGCAGATTCAGCAATGGATTAAGTATTTTGCAGTTGAAAAGCCAGCTGTGCCGCAGTATCAAAACGTGCTGAAGGTTCTACTTCCAGGCAACGCAAGATGATTTCCTGCATCCAGTTGGGAATGGATGGATTGTGCTGGCAGGGCGGTATCGGGTCACGATACAGGCGTTTTTTCAAACCAGAAATTGAAGTCGGATGACCGAACGGTCGTTCTCCAGTTGCCAGGTGGTACAGCAGCACGCCAAGCGCAAACAAATCGCTACGCGGTTCATTACGCACGCCCAAAACCTGTTCCGGCGAAATGTAGGGCCCGGTACCGAGCGGCAGGTGAAATTCTTCATCGAGTAAATCGGGCAATTTCTCGTGGCGTGATAAACCAAAATCGATCAGGACGGCATCGCCATTCTCGCGAAACATGATATTGCTGGGTTTGACGTCAAGGTGGATCACGTGTTGACGGTGCAGGTCTTGCAATGCATGCGCCACCTTGATACCGATCTCGACCACTTCTGCGATAGGTAATGGTGCATCTTCAAAACGGGTACGCAATGAAGTGCCGGCAATATGTTCCATCACGATATACGCCTGCGCATCAAAATCACCGGCGTCGAAATAACGCGGTACGTGCGGCCCCTTGAGTTTCGGCATGATCATCTGCTCGACTTCAAAGGCAACAATCGCGGTCGGATCATCAGTCGAAAACAATAAAGGCACTTTCATGATCAAATCTGAAATGACTTCTTCGCCCTGACTTTTTTGACGCGCTTTTAGATCGGTGACGCGCCACAACGCAGCCATGCCGCCAGTATGCAGTTTTTCTTCCAGGCGGTAGCCATCAACTTCCATCCCTTCCTGTAAGCGTTGCTGCCGGTTGGATTCCAACTTGGGTTCCAACTTAGTCTCCGGTAATCAAACGGTGCCCCAGGCTGGCAGGTAAGCCGGCGGCAATGATTTTTTCGGCAGCGGTATTGGTATCGTAAGGCACACGGTAGTAGGTCAGATCTAGCGTCACGGTATCGAAGGTGGCGTAACAGGCGGCCGGATTGCCGTCGCGCGGTTGGCCAGCTGAGCCTGGTATCACCAGCCAGCGGCGTTGTTTGCTGAGGGGAATACTGTGTTCAGGCGCGGGTACAAATTCGCCGGTTTTGCCCGTCATGGTCATGTGATACAAAGTCGGCAGATGAACATGGCCACAGAACGTGATCTGGGCAGTAGTGGCGTGCATGCTGCGCGTAGCCTCCATCGCGCCTTCGATGTATTCCCATTTTTCTGGTGCCCAGGCATTCGCGTGCACGAAAAGCAGATCTTGCATTTCGATCCGAAACGGCAGATTCGCGATGAAGCTCAAATGTTCTGCCGTGAGTTGGGCGCGCGTCCATTCCACCACTTGATACGCGAGCGGATTCATGCCTTTGCGCTGTTCTTCCAACACGGCGATATCGTGATTGCCCATCAAGACAAAGGCACCGCGGCTGGCGTGATCCATGACGGTATCGAGCACCCAGGCCGGATCGGCTCCATAACCCACCAGATCGCCTAAAAAAGCGTATTGCGTCACACTTTGCTGTTTCGCATGGGCAAGACAGGCGCTGACGGCCTCGCGATTGGCGTGTAGATCAGTGAGAAATGCAATCAGCATGATGAAATAAAGTGAAAGACGTTAACGCATTGTAGGCCGCGAAACTAACAATAGACTTACAAACTGCTGCTTTCTTGCCGGGTAATGTATTGCTCATAGCCACGCGCCCGCAGCGCACAGGCCGGACAACTGCCGCAGCCATGACCCCAGGCATGCAAGATGCCACGTTCGCCCAGATAGCAAGTATGGGTGTCAGCGCGTATCAGCTCGACCAAGGCGGAACCACCGAGCTGCTCGGCGAGCAGCCAGGTTTCTGCCTTATTGATCCACATCAGCGGTGTCTCTAACTTCAGGCGCGTTGCCATGCCCAGATTCAGCGCCACCTGCAAGGCCTTCATGCTGTCATCGCGACAGTCAGGGTAGCCTGAGAAATCAGTCTCGCACATGCCTCCAACCAGGACATTCAAACCGCGCCGATATGCCAATGTGGCGGCGACCATCATGAACATCAGGTTGCGGCCTGGTACAAAGGTATTTGGCAAGCCATTTTCCTGCATGGTGATTTCAATATCAGCGGTCATCGCCGTGTGCGACAGTTGCGAGATTAAGCTGAGGTCGATCAGATGATCTTCACCGAGTTTGTTATCCCATTCCGGCGAAAAATCCCGCACTTTTTCCAATAGCGTTGGGCGCATCGTCAGCTCGATGGCGTGACGCTGGCCGTAGTCAAATCCTATGGTTTCTACCCGGTGGTACTTGGATAATGCCCATGCCAGGCAGGTGGTGGAATCTTGCCCGCCGCTGAATAAGACTAAGGCGCTGTCGTTGTTAGGTTTCATATATTTATTTGATGTATTTGCCGAATAGTTTTCTTAAATTATTTACGCTTTATTTACGCCTTATTTGCGGATTGAAGCGAGCATTTGGTCCACATTGTCGCCATCGGCATCGCTAAATTTTAAGCGAACGGGATACCAATCCAATTTGGGCGCCAACCATATTTCCAGTTGTTGATCTTTAGAGTCAGGTGGCGGTGCCTTGATAAAATGTACTGCGGAAAACTCACCGAGCGGCGTCACTACCGTTTCAGTTCCTGTGACTTTGAATGACCAGTCTTCAGCATCGCGCCTGCCAGCGACAAACATTTTCCATTCGCTACCGGTAACAAATTTATCAGCGGCCGCTCTTGCCAGCGCGACTAACTGCCAAGTCACACTGGTTCGGTCTTGTTCACCGCCTTTGATGGTGTAAGTCTGGTTAGCTTCAGTAAAGCGTATGGTCTTGGTGCTGCGATCAAAGCGGGTGATGCTTTCTGTTTTACCGAAACGCTTTTCGACAAATTTATCTGGCGCAAGACCATGTGCGTCTATGTGGCCATAGCTGCTGGCATCGAGAATTTTGCCAAATAGGATGACGTGTGTTTCAGTAATGACACTGTAACTTTGCGCATCGTTGACAGCGCCGAGTTGCCATTTAACATTGGCCTCGCCACTGACCGGGATGCCTTTTTGTTTCGCTTTGATAGCGTAATGCAGCTCTGCCGATGGCGGTAAATTGATTTCGGTAGTGGCTATGGCGAAGTTTGCCAAAAGGCTGGAAAGGCCGAATAGACTAAGCTTAAAGAACTTAAGGGACATGGTTAACTTTCTGCATTGAGTTTTTGCGCCACTTTGGTGGCGGTTTGTTCGGTAACGGTACCATTGCTTTCGGTATTGCGTATCTGAACCGGATACCAGCCAAATTCTGGTGCCAGCCAAATATCCAACTGCGAATTATACGAACCTGGCCGCGGAGCGCGCAGTAAATGCCAGGTCGATATTTTCCCTAGTTTGCTATCGATCTCTTCTTTGCCTAGCACCAAAAAATGAAACAGCGCGGCATCTCTTTCTTCGGCCACTTGCATCTCGATTTCCTTGCCTGCATAAAATTGTTTTTCATCAGCGTAACCAATAGATGCCAGCTGCATCAAAAAACTTGCCTTGTCTTGCGCGCCATCATGCATCGGTATGACCTTGCTGGAAGATGAAAAGCTGATGGTTTTATCGTCGTGATGAAAGTGAGTTGCGGTTGATGCACGGGTGCGCCGCGCTTCGGTGCTGATTTCAGGGGTAATGCCAAATTTGTCGAGGCGGCCTTCGCTAGTCAGTTTGTACAGATTGAAAGAGGTAATCACCAGATCAAGACCGGCTTGAATACTCATATTGTATTTGCCGTCATTGACTGTCCAGTCGATACTACCGACTCCATAATTCTGAGTGGCATCCGGCTTGGTTCTTACCAAGGCCATTTCTATCCTGACTGATACTGGCGCTTTTACCGCATATCGTGCTGACTCTGGCGCCGGGAGAATATCTTGCCGCGTTTCTTCTTTGGCGACATTCTGGTTGGTAGTTTCTGCTGTCTTGTCGTCGGCTGTAGCAATGCTAGCTGCCACTTTTTCCGGCGGATTTTCTACTGAAGAAACGAGTTCAGAGCTCGTCCTTGTTTCGCTAAAGTCAGTAACCGCCGGGGATTTTTCCTTGATTTGAGGTTTGCCTATTTTTTGATCGGGAGCCTGGTTTGGCGCTACAAGTTCAACCGCTGCTTGCTCGGCATGTAGCTGAATGCGGATCATTTTTTCACTGCTGGGTTGTGCGTTGACGGACCAGTCTGTCCAATGGGTCGATTGCAATGCCAGTACATGCAGGATAAGTGTAGCGACAACAAAGACGAGGCTACGTAGTCTGAAGGGGAATTTATTGATGGAAATAATGAAGGCGCGTGAACTCATGGCGTAAGTGTAAACGTTCTG
>JAZJYB010000109.1:0-3304 GCA_040390685.1 Pseudomonadota bacterium
ACTCGCGATGCGAAAGGATCCCCAACGCAGGTGACGACGGGCAAACCCATCCATAGGGCTTCACTGCATGTGGTGTGCGCATTGTAAGGCAAGGTGTCCAAAAACAGGTCCGCGCATTGCAAGCGCGCGAGATGCTCCGCCATTGTCACTCTTGGCGCAAAAAGCAATCTCTCACTTCCCACTCCGCGTTTGCTTGCTTCTCGCCTCAAATTTGCTTCCGTCTCGGCAGTATTGGACAGCAGCCACAAAATACCGTCCGGAACTGCAATAAGCAATCTGCACCACACGTCAAAAACTTGGGGCGTGATTTTATAAGTTTGGTTAAAGCAGCAAAATACAACACCGCTTTCAGGCAGCTGTTGCGAAAGGCGAGTTGGAGCCTGAGGCTTAGGGCGAGTCCTGTCGTTAGGTTGGTAGCAATCTGGCAGGTAAACAAGTTTTTCTGTGTAATGCTGCCCGCTTTCAGGCGGTATGATGAACCGATCTGCGATCAAATAATCGACAAAATCTGCGCCCATAGTTCCTGGATATCCAAGAAAATTGACCTGGATGGGTGCTGCACGCAAAGCCAATATTCCACTACGGGTGTCGCCCGTATATCCTTTGAGGTCTACCAGGATGTCGATGCCATCAGCGTAAATTCGTTTGGCCGTCTCAACTTGCGACTCTTCCCTGATATCGACAAACTCGTCGAATGCGTCTTCCAAGCGGAGCCGCATTTCACTTTGGTCATCCGGACCATATGAATACGCCGTTACATGAAAGCGCTCTTTGTCATGCAGCTCAAATATTTTCGCCATCAGCATCGCAGTAGCATGCATGTGGAAATCTGCAGACAAGTACCCCAGTTTAATTTTAGGATTCGGCGGACGATTGAAATGAAAGTTCAACTGCTCCTTCAGCAGTATCTCTGACCGATAGGCACTCTTGGTCCATTTTTCTGCGCAAAGCTTTTGTTCGAAAGAAGTTGATCCAGGTAGCGCCAGGAACGCAAACGGAGAATCCCGACTATCCACATCAAATGGTGCCTCCCGCATGTGCTGGCAGACCAAAGCAATATTCGCATCCAGATCCTGCCAGTCGCATACCTGTTGCAATTGGTGGATCATATTCAAGCGGGCGCTATTGAAATTGGGAGACAATTCCAGCGCCCTTCGATAGTATGCTATCGCTTCGCTACGTCTGCCTTGCTCTTGAAGGATACCTGCAAGGTTACATAAAGACTCTGGAAGATTAGGATTTGTTGAGATTGCGCTCAGGTACGCTTCTGCAGCTCCATCGCGATCACCCAGCTCCACCAAAAGGTTGCCGGTATAGTTGAATGCTTCAGAAAAATTTGGTTTGAATTTCGTGGCATTCCTCAAGTGACTCACGGCCTCGCGTGGCTTGCCAAGCTGGTGCGCGATCATTGCTAAAATATAATGGGAATCAAATGACCCTGGATTTTGGGCAATGGCTTTTTCTACGCTTTGTGCGGCCTCATCAAAACGACGCTGCTGCATTAACGCCAATCCGAGATTATTAAACGCGGCGGCGTTGCTCCCATCAATCGCAATAACCTGCCGATAGTAACCTTCCGCACCGCGCCAATCCGCGACATCCAGGCAGTCATCCCCTTTTTTCTTAAGAACGGTAGTGCTATTCACTTTGCTATTCAGCGGCAATTTGTTTACCGGCACTGATGCTGAAATCCGCTGACGATTCGAGGATTGTCCTGGTTGAAATAGATTGATGAGCCAATTTAGCATTCGAAATTTTTATCCAGGTAGCTTGTTTAAAGTTTCAACATCAATATATGCGTTAGCTCGTCAACAAATTCGCTGTTATATCCAGCTTCCAGCAAGCGCCACTTAAATGCATTCCCTAATTTTGCCTTCTTATAAATATTCAACTTATGCCCGGCTCTGAATTGCGATACCTGATCAAACATTTTGTCGATGATCTCGCCAGTTTTTACGCCTTTTTTCTTTTTCCCGGCTTTGATTTGCGAGGCGCGTTCGATGTAATACTCGGCCAGCGCCCGACCAAATTTTTTCGCCTCAGTTGTATCGAACCAATTAAACATGAATAGTGACGTGTTAGCACGTTAAAAGAAAGACAAATGAATCTTACACCAACTTAAATTAATTCCGAAGCACAACTATCAATCTTCATCGGACAAGTGAGCAGAGTGTTATTTTGGCGCCGGATTAGTCACCCACGCGCGCCGGCATCTGCTGGAATACCACGCCATATCTTGCCGGATCTATCGCTGCCTTGGCCTTCCAGTAATCGTAGTAGGCATTATAGGAAAATGGATGTAGCCGCTGCAAGGTGATCATCGTGCGCAGCGCCAGCTTCGGCCGGCCGTTCAGCACATACACTTCGGCCATCGTATTCAGCACATGCACAAAGCCGAAGCGCCGGCCGGCATTCTCGACAAATGCAATTTCCTGCTCCGACATTCCTTCATGCGGCTGCACTTTCATCAGCTTGAAATAATCGAAGAAATAAGGAAACAAGGTGAATTCCGGCTTTTCCAGGACTTTCTTGTCGAAGCTATAGCCTGCCTGCTCCAGCCGCAGGGCCGTAAAACCATCCTGCACCCTCTGATAGTCCAGCGTCATCCAGGCCATCATGCAGATGGGGATCACTGCCGTGGTGATAATGCCGCCGCGCGCGACCGCTACCGGCTCGGTCTGCCAGTGCATCTGATGCAGCATGCCCATCAGCACCGCAACCGGGATCAGCACAAAGGCATACCACAAAGGAAATTCCACCATGCTGTGCACCAGCGCGGCAATAAAAACCAGACTGGCAAAACGCAGGGCTAAAGTGTCAGCAGTGTCGACGGAATCAGCAGCGTCGCCGGCATTGCGGTAAATACTGAAAAACCATGCAAAACCCGCCGCCGCTAGCGCCAGCGTCGCCGGCCACCCCAGTTCCGCGGCAAAGTTCAGTATCAGGTTGTGCGCATGCTCGGCATAGGTCGTCGGCGTGAAGTCGGCAGCAATACGGACCTGCTCGGAACCGAAGCCAAACCAGCCCACGCCAAACCAGGGATGCTGCAAGCTCATATGCAGGGCTTGCTGCATTAGGACCATGCGCTCGGAGCGGCCGCCGACATGCTCGCTGACGGAACTGGCGTCCACACCCACCATTGCCGCCAGCGCAGGCAGGGCCAGCACCAGGCCCATGTAGGCAAACAGGAAGCCCAGCAAGACCAGTTTGCCGACCGGTCGCTCCTGCTGCCCACGCGGCCATAATATGAAGACAAAGGCAGGCGCGATGATCCAGCCTATCCTGGACTGGGTGAGGCTCAATC
>JAZJYB010000110.1:0-3889 GCA_040390685.1 Pseudomonadota bacterium
TCCTTGAACTTGACGCCGCCCACCAGGCCGCCGATGGCGCCCAAGGCGCCGCCCGTTTTGCCGAACAGGCCGCCCACTGTGCCGCCGACGCTGCCGGTATCACTGGAGAACTGGACCGAAGGCGTCATCACGAAATCGGCCGCCTGCAACTGGCCGCCGCCCAGATGGAGCCTTCCTGCAATTGCCCGCCCGCCGACAGCGCGATGACGCTGCAAGAAAATTGCTGCACCTGGCCTTGCGCAATATTGAAAAAGATTGGAAGATGCGGCAACGGACATGGAAGCTGGCTGCCAACCAGTTCGCCATCATGTTCGGCGAACGCTTCACCAATGCAATTAACTAATTATGAAATTCTGGCCCCGCACACAGAATTCCTGACAGGTTCCATTATTAATTTTTAAATTTCCTTGTTATTTTTATTTCATCACCTACACTACTCGAATAAAAATAGTTGCAAATTAATAAAAACAAATTAGCACATATTCTGTCTTTCCCATTTTGTCCTTCTTCGCATAACTAAACCCTTGGCAAGTCGAAGGGCATTCTGCTTGCTTGGAACTAATTTCAATACCGATGGGGAACTACACATTATTAAGGTGAATTACGGCAACTTCAGGACAGCTTTCGTGGACTTTGGACAACAAGTCGTGCCTCGCGACCTACGGGGTACTTTCCACTTATATGAAACAATTTAAAGACCCTGCCACACCATTTGAACAAGCAGGAAAAATACCTATGGGAAATTTAAAATATTGTCCGGGAATCGTCATAGGTCCGAACGCAATGCAAGCTTTAGCAATTGGCGAAACTCAGATATTTATCAGAATGCTGGCGGCGCATTACACCGGTGAGAAAGCGGATCCAATGAAACAGTCTGCTGACATTTATCGGGAAGTAGCGGCAGTACGCCAAAGGAAAATTGCCATTTGAAACCGCAAGTGACAGAACCGTAAAGATTGGTTTGACTTATAAGATTCAATAACAATGCGGGGCGTATGCTTCATCGCCAAAATGGAAATCTTGAAGCAGGCATAACATGCCCGGCCGCTTATAGTAGGAATTTATTGATAGCCAAAAAACAAAACTAGAGGACTTGCTACCGTATGCAGTCGACGGAATAATGACTTTTACGGCACTATACCGGGAAAAAACGAAGTCCGTGTTAATTTGGATGGTGGTCGGATGTCCTTCTATCAAACGCTAAGGGTCAAACGATGTCAAACGACACGCCTGGGACTACTCCGCTTCTTACGACAGTTGTAAAGCAAGTCAGAGACTATGCAGCTAAGATTATTATCCTTGTCGTCCAGGCATTGGTTCTGTTACTTGTGTTTCCTTTTGATCCAGCTGTTTTTTTCGTCACCGCATCTCTGGCGCTTCTTTCCGTCGCAGCATTTATGAATGCCAAGAGAAAAGGTGAGCGAAAGTATTATTTTTTGTGTGCGGTGACGGCGACCTTGACTATAGTTTGGGCAGGCCTTGCTCCCTTGCTGCACGTCTCTGGCCCGATATATTTCATCAAGAAAAGTGATAACTTTTCGCTCGATGCACTATTGAAGGGGCAATTACCTGTCACCAAGTCGTTATCGGTTTCAAGCAGAGTTTCTGCTGGTACAATTTTGGTATTGGGCGACCCAATAAGACGGATCACTTTTCCATACATCCTTGCTCTGCACTATCCAAATGATTCAATGCAGTTAATTGAGAAAGCGTATTCCACAAGGCCATATATTCTTTTTCCTATGCGCATGGCCTTCCATTTTGGAAGCGCTGATATTGGAGGTGCGAATCCAACCGTGTTCCAAACAGTTCTCCTACCAATGCGCACTTTTGTATTGGAGGGAAAAAAGAAAACCAACAAACCAGCCTTTTCGTTCGCAGCCGGCGCGACAACCACTACACTTCTGAAGCATACGCCTTCGAGTCGCCCAGAAGATGCCCCATGGAACGCCGTCGAATCGCCAGATATGTCGGATTCGCTTTTGCGTTACATCACGTTAATAGACAGCGCCATTGAGCACGCCTCATCCGGCGACGGCGAATCGATGGGAGACTTACTTGACGAAGCGTTACTGCTTGCTCCAAGCTCGGCCGAGAGATCAAGAGTCTGCCTTATTCTGTCGTCCTACTTCAGGCAAGCATTGGCTGGCGAACTTGGAGGATTTCAATCCTTAAGTCTCACAAATCGTGCGTTCAAGGCACTTGATCGTCCCGGCATGAATCACGAAAATGCCACTTGGCTCGAACGATGGATCGCTCGTGAACTCTATCGCCACTATGATCATTACGGCACATTATTCGCTCCGAATAAGGAATCGCTTTTGCGAATAGCATTGCCTGAAGAATCCGTATCCTCTGTTTTATCGAATTTAAGAACCGATGATGAAGAGGCAGTTGGAATTGCGGCCGTGCGCGCACTGACGGCTAAGGTCGAGAAAGGAAGTTTTCAAGAATTGGAAGATGAGAACGCCGGCCTCGGCACAATCACAGCGGAGAGTCATCGATTAGGTGCACTATCAGCTGACGAACTATCGCGCGAACTGCAACAGGCTTCAGATACTCAAACCAGGGCAATGCTAATCGATCTCGCCATTGGAAATATCCCCGGCAAGCTTGATGTCACAATGACATTCGATCAAATACTTGCAAAGTTGAACATATTGGAGAAGTCGGCACGAACTCTACCGACACGCTACTCCGAAAAATATATTCCGCTGATAGAAAGTGTGCGTGTAAATGCACGATTCTCGTATAACATCTTAGGAAATGGAGATCCCGATAAATCCCAACGCATCCTTCTTAAAGCGATATTGGATTTAAAAGAATTCCAGTCAGACTACGGAAAAATATTGGGTAATACGTTGCTAAGTCTCGCAACTGGCAAAGGTGACTCGAAGCCGGAATTCGCTATGTTCTTGCCACCTTCCACTCGATATTGGTGGGAAAAAGATTACCTTAACTGGCAGCTTTGTCAAAGTATGAAATTTTCTATGTTCTACGCTGAACAAGATCATTTGTCATACCAAGATATTTTATCCAACATTGGAGATCCGATGAATCTTACGGTGGATAAAATGGGGCGCCCCTTTCTGCCAAGTATGTTCATGCTTGCGTATGCGACCGAGAATGAAAATGGAAGGCAACATAAATTCTTCGTTCGAGAGATTGAGAAATCACTTAACTTGAATTATTCAGCGTTGAAAAATTTTTTAGGCTTGAACCAGCCCTCAATTAAATCCAAATGACCATGGTCTCGCGAATTTCTGCCTTTCTGAGCCCTATAAACAAATATCTTACGACAAGAAAAAATTTGGCGACGCCATCCAATATATATGTGGTGGATCAGGGCAACCGGTAACCACTACCCAATGACGTGATCATATATCGCATCCGCTGCCGTATCCGACCAAATGAAATCGATCCGCCTAGGCTCAATTGACAGGACCTGTGACGCACCGCACCGCCAAAGTCTTGCGAGCCTAGTGTTTGGCCTTAACAGAGAAACGCATAAAAACACGGAAATTAGGCAAAAACCGTAATGTATTGATAGACCAATAATTGAAATTTCCGCGTTACGTTTTGCATCATCAATTCCAAAACCGAGGAGCAAAAAATGGCAGGTTGGTTTGAACTGAGCAAGAGCAAGGATGGTCAATTCCACTTCGTTCTCAAGGCCGGCAACGGGGAAACCATTTTGACCAGCGAGCTGTATCACACCCGGGCCTCTGCAGAAAACGGCATGGCTTCCGTCCGCACCAATTGTGCGTTGGACGAGCGCTATGAACGCAAGGAATCTTCCAACGAGAAATTCTTTTTTAATCTGAAAGCAGCCAATCATCAAGTCATAGGCAGCAGCCAGATGTACAAGACGGAAGCATCGCGCGCGACC